>NZ_JAXION010000001.1:0-132459 GCF_049311045.1 Rhodococcus sp. 7Tela_A2
CCGGCCCGCCGCGACCCGGGCCCACCCCGGCGCGGCGCCGCGCCGCGGCGAGCGCGGCGCGGTAATCGGCCAGTTGGCCGTCGAGGTCCACGCGCTGACGGTCGTCCCCGCCGGACGAGCCGAACCCTCGATAGTCGAACGCCACGACGTGCATCCCCGCATCGGCGAAGCGTTCCGCGAACGGGGTGAGTCCGGAGTCCTTCGTTCCTCCGAGTCCGTGCGCCATGATGACGACCGGCGCTCGTCCGGACGCGTCGAGCCGTCCCGGTTTCGCGGGGAAGTGCCAGGCGTCGACATCGGCGTCGCGTGACCGGAACTGCAAGGAGTGGAATGTCATCGGTCGCCTCCGTGGGCACGGGCAAGTCCGGCCGGCAGTTCGTGTGTGCGGATGTCGTGCTCGTACGCGAAATAATCGAGTTGCTGGGTGTGCCGTGGACGATCCAGCATGTGCCCGGTGAATTTCTGCTGGTCCGCGACGATGACCCGTTCCATCTCGTCGTCCGCGGGCAGTGCGTAGCGACCGACGGCATACGCGGCGATCACCCGCGCCTGACATTCGACGAAGGGGAACAGCGTCGGCGTCGCCTGTGCGAAACCGGCGAAGGCGAGGTCGGGGAGTCCCGGTGCGAAGATCCGTTTGTAGAGCGCGATGTGATTGTCCGGCGCACTGAGGAAATCGGGTTCGAAGAACGGGAACGTGATGTTGTAACCGGTCGCGTAGACGGCGATATCGATCTCGGTCGAGCTACCGTCGACGAAATGCACTGTGCGGCCGTCGAACCGCTCGATGTCGGGTTTCGGGGTGATGTCGCCCGACCCCAGACGCAGTGGCAACTCCACCGACTGCGTGGGGTGGGCTTCGAAGAATTTGTGGTTGGGCGACGGGAGACCGTACAACTCCGGCCTGCCGGAGAGCAGGGGTTGCCCCCACTGTGCGAGCTTGCGCTGCCAGGCCAGCGGTACGTAGGGCACCGTCCGGTAGTACTTGTCGGCGGGGCGCCCGGCGATGTACTTGGGAACGATCCACGCACTCGACCGAGTCGAGAGCGTCACCTCCGTCCGAAGCGTTCTCGATGACAGTTCGACGGCGATGTCGGCGGCACTGTTGCCGATGCCGACGACAAGAATGCGCTTGCCCGCGAAATCGAGCGGGGTCTGCGGATCGATGTAGTGGTGGGAGTGCATCGCCACCCCGGTGAAGTCGCCCGGAAATCGGGGGACCCGGGGGTCCCAGTGATGGCCGTTGGCGACAACGAGGAACTCGAACCGCCGGGTGCCGCCGTCTGCCAGGTCGAGTTCCCAGCCCCCTTCGTCCAGGCGCCGGGCGCGGAGCACCTCGTTGCCGAACTCGATGTTGTCGCGGAGGCCGAAGGCGTCGGTATATCCGTCGAGGTAGTCCTTGATCTGGGAGTGGTGAGGAAAATCGGGATACGACGCCGGCATCGGATAGTCCTTGAACGACAACTGATGCTTCGACGTGTCGATGTGCAGCGAACGGTAAGCACTGCTGCGTCCGTTGGGGTTACCGAAGGCCCAGTTCCCGCCCACGCGATCGGACATCTCGAAGCACGTGTAGGGCACGCCGTAGTCGGACAGCATCTTGCTCGTGGTCAGGCCGCTGATTCCCGCGCCGATGACAGCGGTACTCGGTGCCGACATGTATGACCTTCCCCCAACGTCGGGTGAATCCGGAGTGTTCGGTGACGACGGTCACAATGTAGAACACGTTCTCGGGTAGAGCCATGCCTTGTCCGCGCCGCCGGGACCACACCGCCGCACCGGCGTGGATCGCGGTTACTTTCCCGGGTTCGTGGCGTCCGGCAGCGGCGATGCCATCGCGGCGAGGTGCGCGAGTAGATCGGGGTAGCGGCGCGTGTGGGCGCCGCCGTTGAGGTCGATCGTCGCTCCGGTCATCCAGGTCGCCGCATCGGAGGCGACGAACGCGACCACCTCGGCGACCTCCTCAGGACGTCCCGCGCGTCCGAGAGGGGTGTTCTCGAGATAGTCCTCGCGCAGACCGGGCACCAGTGCGACCCCCGCCGTGAGCGGGGTGTCGACCAGTCCCGGGGAGACGGCGTTCACTCGTACTCCTCGTGCACCGAGTTCGAGCGCCGCAACCTCGGTGAGCATGAGGACGCCCGCCTTCGCCGCACAGTACGCAGCCATTCCGGGAGCGGGTTGCCGCCCGTTGAGCGACGCGATCGTGGTGATGCTGCCGCCGTCGCGCACCACGCGCCCCGCATGCTTCATGACCAGAAAAGCACCGGTCAGGCACACGTCGACCGTGGTCTGCCAGTCCTCGAGCGCGAGGTCGGTGATGCGCCCCGGCATCGACACCCCGGCACATTCGACGACCGTGTCCGGAGCGCCTTCGCTCGCCACCACCTCGGCGAAGAGCCTTTCGACGCTGCTCTCGTCGGTGACGTCGGCGGTGCTCGCCCGGGCGCCTGCGCCCAGTTCGCCGGCCCGCGCGCGAGCGGCGGCCCCGTCGATGTCCGCGATCACCACGGTCGCTCCGCGAGTGTGAAGAAGCCGGGCCGTGGCCCAGCCGATTCCCGACGCCCCGCCGATCACCACTGCTGTCCTGCCGTTCATGGACCGATCCTCCTCGAGCCGACACCCGGAACACGCGTACCGAGGAGTCTGGACAGTTGTCCGGTGATTCGGCAAGGTAATCGCCCACAGCGTGAAACGACGACGCTGTGGCTGTTCCGAGTTACGCCGGAGAGAAACGAGTGGCTGCCGTGTCCAGAACCCTGTTCGCGACCCGTTTCGACTTCCGTGCGCCCGATGCGACACCACGAGACCGGCAGGCGCTGTTCGCGCGCGCACTCGAACAGGTCGAGTACGCGGAATCCACCGGGCACGACGTCGTCATGCTTTCCGAACACCACGGTTCGGAGGACGGGTACCTGCCCAGTCCGCTCCCGGTCGCCGCGGCGTTCGCGGCCCGGACCCGCACGATCCCCATCACTGTCTCTGCGCTGATCGTCAATCTTTACGACCCCGTGCGGCTCGCCGAGGACATCGCGGTGATCGACCTGCTGTCCGGTGGCCGGGTGTCGTATGTGTTCGCGCTCGGATATCGCACCGAGGAGTACGCGCTCTATCGCCGACCGTGGACCAGTCGCGGGCAAGACACGGAAAACGCACTCGAACTGGTGCTCGAGGCACTGCGGACCCAGCGAGTGGACCGCGCCGGGCGGGTCGGCGCCGTGACCCCGGCACCCTTGTCCCGCCCGCACCCCGTCGCCTACTACGGCGGTGGCACACCGACCGCTGCGCGCCGGGCGGCGAGGCTCGGCCTCAATTTCCAGCCGCAGATCGCCGACGAAGCGCTACGCGACCTCTACCGCGCGGAGTGCGAGAGGCTCGGGCGCCGGCCCGGGCATGTGATGATGCCCCCGCCCGGACCGGCAACGGTGTTCTGCGCAGCCGATCCGGACGAATTCTGGGCGCGGTACGGGGATCATCTGCTCGCCGACGCCCGGGGCTATGCCGCCTGGCACCAGAGCGGTACGGCGTTGTCGCACGTGTTCGATCGATCCACGACGATCGAAGAACTCCGTGCTGCGGGCACCTATGTCGTGGATACGCCCGACGGCCTGATCCGCCGGTGCCGGGAGGGGATTCTCCCGGTCGTCACCACCCATCCGCTCTGTGCCGGAATGCCGGAAGAACCCTCGTGGGAGAGCATGCGGTTGCTCGGCGAAAAGGTCGTGCCGGCACTACGTGAGGATCGAAAACTAATCACCGAGAACCGCTCCGCGGGATAGGTACACGCCTTACTCTGGGACGCATCTGCTTGCCCCGCAGGCTGACGACGCACGCCGTGGAACGCGTGCAGGTCCGTCTGCATCGTCGAGATCGTCGCCCCGTGCGGCGTGAGGAGGCCCGATGAACGCGGTGATTGCTCCGGTCGAGGCGAAGCGGCCGTATCCCCCTCGACGCAAGCCGAAGGGCGCGGTCATTCGCGACCTGATCACCACGACCGATCCGAAGACGCTCGGGTTGATGTACATCGTCACCTCCTTCGTCTTCTTCCTCATCGGCGGGCTGCTGGCGTTGCTGATGCGCACCGAGCTCGCGCGTCCCGGCTTGCAGTTTCTGTCCAATGAGCAGTACAACCAGCTCTTCACCGTGCACGGCGGAATCATGCTGCTGATGTACGCGACCCCGGTGGTGTTCGGGTTCGCGAACTACATCCTCCCGCTGCAGATCGGCGCCCCCGACGTCGCGTTTCCCCGGCTGAACGCGTTCAGCTACTGGCTCTTCCTGTTCGGCTCGCTCACGGTGGTGTACAGCCTGGTCACCCCTCGGGGTGCCGCCGACTTCGGGTGGACGTCGTACATGCCGCTGGCGTCCGAGGAGCACACGCCGGGTGTCGGCGCGAACCTGTGGTTCCTCGGCCTGGTCATCACGGGTCTCGGCACCATCCTGGGCGCGGTCAACATGATCACCACGGTGGTCTGCATGCGCGCTCCGGGCATGACGATGTTCCGCATGCCCATCTTCACCTGGAACATCTTCATCACGATGATCCTGGTCCTGCTGGTGTTCCCGCTGCTCGCGGCAGCGTTCATGGGGGCGATCGTCGACAGGGTGCTCGGGGGGCACATCTACGATCCCGCGACCGGTGGCGCGATCCTCTGGCAACACCTGTTCTGGTTCTTCGGCCACCCGGAGGTGTATGTCGTCGCGCTGCCGTTCTTCGGCATCGTCTCGGAGATCTTCCCGGTCTTCAGCCGCAAGCCGATCTTCGGCTACAGCGGCCTGGTCTACGCGACGATCGCCATCGCGGCCCTGTCGATCGCCGTGTGGGCACACCACATGTATGCGACCGGCGCGGTGCTGCTGCCTTTCTTCGCGTTCATGACGTTCCTGATCGCCGTCCCGACGGGCGTGAAGTTCTTCAACTGGATCGGCACGATGTGGAGAGGGCAGATCACCTTCGAGACACCGATGCTGTTCGCCGTCGGTTTCATCATCACGTTCCTGTTCGGCGGTCTGTCCGGCATCATCCTGGCGAGCCCGCCGCTCGACTTCCACCTGCACGACTCGTACTTCGTCGTGGCGCACTTCCACTACGTGCTCTTCGGCACCATCGTGTTCGCGACGTACGCCGGCATCTACTTCTGGTTCCCGAAGATGACCGGGCGGATGCTCGACGAACGCCTCGGCAAGTGGCACTTCTGGCTGACCTTCATCGGCTTCCACACCACCTTCCTGGTGCAGCACTGGCTCGGTAACGAGGGCATGCCGCGTCGCTACGCGGATTATCTGCCCTCGGACGGGTTCACCACGCTCAACACGGTCTCGACGGTCGGTGCCTTCATAGTGGGTGCCTCTACGCTGCCGTTCGTGTGGAACGTGTTCAGGAGCTACCGCTACGGCCAGGTCGTCACGGTCGACGACCCGTGGGGCTTCGGTAACTCGCTCGAGTGGGCAACGAGTTGCCCGCCGCCGCGGCACAACTTCACCGAACTACCGCGGATCCGGTCGGAGCGCCCCGCGTTCGAACTGCACTACCCGCACATGTCCGAGAAGATGCGCACCGAGGCGCACGTCGGGCCGGGCAGCAACAAGCGCGAGGTCAACGTGCTCGAAGGGGCCAACCGTTCCCCGTCGGACAGCACCGACGAAAACCGGTGACCCGGCCTCCCGTGCCTCAGCGGCCGGGAGACAGATCGGGGACCCCGATCACGAGAGCACGTGCGCGCCGCTTCACAGCGGCGGTCTCGCTCACGCCGAGAACGTCGAGCGACGCGGTCGCGAGCATTTCGGGGAGCTTGGCGTCGACTCGTTCGTCGTCGGCGCGGATCGCGATGGCCGACTCGACGAGCCGGAACGGTAGGCCCGCCCGGGGATCGTTCTCCCCGACGATCTCGGCCGCTAGATCCCGATAACGAACCGCCAGCTGCTCCCGCTCTGCCCGGAAACGCCCGAACTGCTCGGTGCGCACCTCGGGCAGCAGATACAGCGCACCGAGATTCCATCTGCCCGCGCACAACTGCGCGGTGTCGAACCAGGCCAGTGCGCACAACCGCACCGCCGCGGGGTGATTGTCATCCAGGCCCGCGTCGAATTCGATCGTGGGCTCGACGGTGTCCTCCAGCAGTGCGACGAGGATGTCGTTCTTCGTCGCGAAATGGTTGTAGAGCGACGCCTGACGGATGCCCACCGCGTCGGCGATAAGCCGGGTCGATGTCGACGCGAACCCCCGGGTGGTGAAGAGTTCGGCTGCGGCATCGAGGATTTCGGCACGCGCGGTGGCGCCGGGGCGACGTGGTTCTCGTAGCCGGGGACGGCCCGGTCCTGCGTGGGTCACTCCTTCACCATGGCACAACGGTCGTGTGCGCCGCGCGGTCGTGTCCGGCCGTGAGAACTCCGAAATCCGGACGAAACATGGGTCACGGAGTTGTTACGCCGCGGCAATTCCCCGAATATGCGCGCTCGGAAAACTGTCGAGTGACAGTTTCCCCGAGCGCCACGATCGGAGCACCATGACCGAGACCCTCGCGACGGCCACCACCCACGCCGCCCGCGCCCACGCACGGGCACAGTCGGGCATCGTCACCGACGGCATGCCCACCGTTCCGGCGTCCGCGTGGCCGGCCGCACCGACCGGACGCGCCGCCTCACTCGTCTGGGCCGAGACCGTGCCCGGTGGCCGCTACACGAGCAAGGTGCTTGCCCGGGGAACTCGCCTGCGACTCCGCGACATCCACGGTGCGGCCTGCGCGAACCTCCTGTTGTTCCGCGCCGACGCCCCGCACGAGCGGCTCAACGTCGCCGACACGCTGAAAGTGCCGTGGCAGGCGTATCTGGGAACCGGCCATCCGCTGCTGTCGGATCAGGGCCGGGTGCTCGCCACGATCGTCGCCGATACCTCCGGCCGCCACGACGCGCTGTGCGGCACCACGCACCTCGCGGGAAACACCGCGAAATACGGAGCGGGAGAGTTGCACTCGGAAGCTCCCGCCGGACGGGAACTCTTCACCGTCGCCGCCGCGAAACACGATCTCGCCCCGCGCGACCTGCCCCCGTCGCTGTCGTTCTTCCACGGCGTGCACGTCGAGGACGACGGCACGCTGACGAGCACCGGCTCGGCGGGGCCCGACACCTACGTCGAATTGATTCTCCACCTGCCGGTGATCGTGCTGCTCGCCAACACCGCGCACCCGCTGGACCCGGCAGAGGACTTCCCGACCAGCACACTCGAAATCCTCGCGTGGCGTGCACCCGCCGACCTCGACTCGCTCCCCGCTACCGATCCCGAATACCAGCGCGCCGTGCTCAACACCGAAGACGCCTGGGCTGCCGCTGCTTCCGGAATGGAGAACTGACATGACCGCCACGCTCGACTCCACGGACCTCGCCCTCGTTCCCGGCCGCGTCCTGCTCGACGAGGTCGTCGGGGTCCGCGGACCCTGGTCCACCGTCGTCGCCGCGGGCGACGTGCTCACCATCGTCGATCTCCACGGCAACCAGGCCGTCGACACCCTCGTCTACGACGCACACGACCACACCGCCCGCTACAGCGCCGCAGCCACCGTCGCAGGGCAGGGAAACCTGTTCCTGACCACGGGGTCGGTACTGCGCGACGCGGACGGCGGACCGCTGATGACACTCGTCGCGGACGAGGTGGGCATCCACGACACGGTCGGCGGCGCGTGTTCGCAGGAATCGAACACCCTGCGCTACGGGCATCACACCAAGCACCAGCATGCATGCGTCGAGAACTTCCTCATCGAAGGCGCGAAATGGGGCCTCGGCAAGCGTGACCTCGTCTCCAACATCAACTTCTTCATGAACGTGCCCGTCGAGGCCGACGGCACGCTCGGCATCGTCGACGGTCTGTCGGCTCCCGGCAAGCGCCTCGCGATCCGGGCCGAACGCGACGTGCTCGTCCTCGTGTCGAACTGCCCCCAGATCAACAACCCCTGCAACGGTTTCGATCCGACTCCGGTGCGGATGATCGTCACCCGGCCGAGGGGGGCATGAGACGCCCATGACCACCAAGATCACGGTCGAACGACCGGGAATGCTCACCACCGTCCAGGACTACCCGGGCCGCACCGGCTACTGGCAGGTCGGAGTCCCTCCGTCGGGGCCGATGGACGACCTGTCGTTCCGGCTCGGCAACGTCGCGCTCGGAAACCCCGAGGGCGCCCCCGGCCTCGAGACCACCATGGCCGGCCCGGCACTCCGCTTCACCGAAGCCACCGAGGTCTGCGTGACCGGAGCGCCCGTCACGGTGCGCGTCGATGGCACCCCCGTCCCGCAGTGGCGGCCCGTCGTCGTCCCCGAGGGCGGCCTGCTCGACGTCGGGACCGTGACCGGCCCCGGACTCCGCGCCTACATTCTCGTACGCGGCGGGCTCGACGTACCCGAGTTCCTGGGCAGCGCCTCGACATTCACCCTCGGCACGTTCGGTGGACACGAAGGCCGCACGCTCCGCGACGGTGATGTGCTCGTCGTCGGCGACGTCACCGAGGGGTCTTGCTCCGCGGTGCCCTCCGAGCACGTGCCCGCGTTGAGCAGCCACTGGGAGATCGCGGTGACCGAAGGGCCGCACGGAGCGCCCGAATTCTTTACACGCGACGACATCGATGCGCTCTACGCCACCGAATACGAGGTGCACTTCAACTCCGACCGCACCGGCGTTCGGCTCATCGGCCCGAAGCCGCAGTGGGCGCGCGCCGACGGCGGGGAAGCGGGCCTGCACCCGTCCAACATCCACGACAACGCCTACTCGATCGGCGCACTCGACTTCACCGGTGACACTCCGATTCTGCTCGGTCCGGACGGACCGAGCCTCGGCGGCTTCGTGTGCCCGGTCACGGTCGTCGCCGCGGACCGCTGGAAGCTGGGGCAACTCGCCCCGGGCAACACCATCCGTTTCGTGCCCGTGCGGTCGGAGCACGCGGCGTCACGCCGCGACCTCGGCGTTGCGCGACGCGCGGGCCTCTCGCTCGTGTCGTCGGCCGGCGGAGACGGCGACGACGGCGTGCTCGCGCGCCGCGACGGCAACACCGCCGTCACCTACCGGCGCAGCGGAGACGACAACGTGCTCGTCGAATACGGCGACATGACACTGGATCTGGCGCTGCGTGCCCGCGTCCACGCGCTGCACCAGCGTCTCGAAGGGGAGCGTCCGTCCGGCCTTCTCGAACTGACTCCTGGCATCCGGTCCCTCCAGGTCAAGGTGGATCCCGACGTGCTGCCCGTCCCGAAGCTTCTGGGTCTGCTCGCCGAAGCCGAGGATGCCATCGGTGACAGCGACGAACTCGAAGTGCCGAGCCGGCAGGTGCGCCTGCCGCTGTCGTGGGACGACCCCGCGACGCGGGAGGCCATCCAGCGCTACATGCACGGCGTGCGCGCCGACGCACCGTGGTGCCCGTGGAACATCGAGTTCATCCGCCGGATGAACGGCCTCGACACGGTTGCCGACGTGTTCGACACCGTCTTCGCTGCCGACTACATGGTGCTCGGTCTCGGTGACGTCTACCTCGGAGCGCCGGTAGCCACGCCGCTCGACCCCCGGCACCGTCTCGTCACCACCAAGTACAACCCCGCCCGCACGTGGACACCGGAGAACGCGGTCGGCATCGGCGGCGCCTACCTGTGCATCTACGGCATGGAAGGACCCGGCGGGTACCAGTTCGTCGGCCGGACCACCCAGGTGTGGAACCACCGGCACCCGCAACCCGCGGGCGCGTTCGAGAACGGCACCCCGTGGCTGCTCAGGTTCTTCGACCGTATCTCGTGGTACCCGGTCGACCCCGAGGAACTCCTCGATCTGCGGGCCGACCTCGCGGCCGGCCGAGGCGGAGGCGTGGACATCACCGACGGTACGTTCTCCCTCGCGCAACACCGCGAATTCCTCTCGGAGAACACCGAATCGATCGAGTCCTTTCAGGCGGTCCAGTCCGTTGCCTTCGCGCAGGAACGGGCGCGCTGGGAAGCAGGCGGAGCATGAGTGCCGTCGACACCCTCACGATTTCGGGCACCCGCTTCGAGCGCACCTTGCTGGCGCGCCCGGGCGCGGCGCCCGACACCACCAGCCGGGTCGTCTGGCTGCAGGGTGCGAGCCTGTACTGCGATCTGCGTCGGCCCGCGGCGGAAGTCCCGGTGCAGGCCCGGTCGCTGGGTGTGACGAGCATCGACGACCTGCTCGTCCTGGCAACCCAGGACGGGTTCGCGGGGCGTCTGCTCTCCCACGGCGGGCATGTGGAATGGACCCGCACGGTGGCGGTCCACCCACCCGGCCCGCATCCGGACGCGGGCAGTCTGGAACTGCTCGACGCCACGACCGTGGCCGAGCACGGTGTCTTCGAGGACTACCTCGAGCACTGGCGGATCAGCGCCACGTCGTCGAGCATCGACGAATACCTGCTCGAAGACATCGAGACCGGTGCTCCCGGCATCCTGATCCGCGTCGGCGAAGACTTCGCCTTCGCCCGCGGCCGAACCCGTCCGATCGACGGGGCGCCCCTGCACGAGCAGATCCGGGGCGCCGGCACGCTGTCGGCGGCCCGGGAACTGATGAACTGTGAAATATCTTTCGGGAGTACCGGACTCGGGGAGTGGCGTATTACCGCCTCCACGCTCCCGTTCCGGGTCGGCGACATGCTCGACCCCGTGCCGGGCGAAATCCTGTCGACGTCCGACATCGACGTCGACGGCCGTCCGGTCATGCGCCGCTGGCGCCGACTCGATCTTCCCGAGACAGAACAGAAAGGCATGGCGTGACGTTCACCAGCATTCCGACCATCGACGTCACAGGACTCGTCACCGGCGATCCGGTGCACCGCGGCGCCGTTATCGCCGAATTGGGTCGTGCTGCACGAGAAATAGGGTTCGCGCAGATCGTCGGACACGGCATCGACCCCGCGTCGTTCGCGGCGGTGCAGCGTGCCGCCGAGCGGTTCTTCGCGCAACCGGACGATGTGAAAATGAAGGTGTACATCGGTAATTCGACCAACCACAGGGGATACGTCCCCGCCGGTGAGGAAGTGTTCGCGGGTGCGACTCCCGACCACAAGGAAGCCTACGACCTGTCGATAGACCTCCCGTCCGATCACCCGGACTATCTGGCAGGTAACCCCCTGCTCGGTCCCAACCAATGGCCCGAACTGGACGACTTCGCCGAACCCGTCTCCACCTACTACGACGCGGTCTTCTCGCTGGGACGACTGTTGTTGCGCGCCTTCGCCGAAGCACTCGGAGAACCCGCGGACCTCTTCGACAAGCACGTGAGCACCCCGCCCGCCCAGCTGCGGTTGATCCACTACCCGCACGACCCCAGCGCCGCAGACCGTCCCGGCATCGGCGCCCACACCGACTACGAGGTGTTCACGCTGCTCCGGCCCACCGCCCCCGGACTCGAGGTCGTCAACGCAGACGGAACGTGGATCGACGTTCCCTACGCCGACGATGCGTTCGTGCTGAATATCGGTGACCTGCTGGAGATCTGGACCAACGGAGAGTTTACGGCGACGTCACATCGGGTGCGTAAGGTATCGCACGAGCGTTATTCGTTCCCGTTGTTCTTCAACGTCGACTACAACACGTGGGTCGAGCCGTTGCCTCAGTTCGTCACCACAGGCGGACCGCGATACGACGGTGTGCGGGCAGGCGACCACCTGTTCGCGCAAACCGCGCAGAGCTTCACCTACCTGCAGCGCCGACTCGCCTCGGGCGAGATCACCCTTCCCGACAACGCACGACCCCTCTACTCGCTCGGACGCGAAGCTCAACGCAGCGCTCCTGCCGTCTGACCTCCTCATCTGGAGTTGCCATGATCATCACCGGTGTTGCCGTATGCCTCGTCGTTCTTCTCGGCGCAGGCTTCTATTCCACCCGTAAGGTCCGGGGCGATACGGGGAACTTCCTCCTGGCAGGACGATCCCTCGGGGCGCCGATCCTCGCGGTGCTGCTCATGTCCCAGGTCATCGACTCCAACGCGACACTGGGCAGCGCGGATCTTGCTGCCGGGTTCGGGTTCTGGGCCGGTGCCGCGATGCCGCTGGGCGTCGCGCTGAGCGTGCTGCTCGTCGGGCTGTTCTTCGCGAAGAAGCTGAGGGCTACCGGTGTCGTGACCCTGCCCGAGTACTTCGCGCAGCGTTTCGGGCGCGGCACCGAGATCACCGCCTCCGTCCTGACGGTCGGAAGCTTCGGCATCCTCCTCGCCGGCAACCTCGTCGCGCTCGGATACCTTCTCGAATACTTCGTGGGGCTCGACTACACCGTCGCAGTGCTGGTTCTGATCCCGTTCGTTCTGGCTTACACGATGGCCGGCGGAATGTTCGCAAGCGTCTACACCGGTGTCGTGCAGTTCGCGGTCATGGCGGTCGGCATCGTCTGCCTGCTGGGATGGGTGGCGTTCGGTCCCGGATTCTCGGCTCCGGAGGGGCTCGGCATCGGCGGTCTCGGGCAGCTCACCGATCCGGCGCAGGGTGCCGCGATCAATTGGGCAACGCTGATCGCACTCGGCCTCGGCAACATCGTCGCGATCGACCTGATGCAGCGGGTGTTCTCGGCGAAGAGCCCGCACGCCGCCCAGCGGGCCTGCTTCTCGGCGGCTACCGGCATCCTCGTCCTCTGCGTACCGCTCTCGTTCGTCGCACTTGCGGCAATCTCCATCGTCGGGGACAGCGCCGTGGACGGCCCGATCCTGTACGTGCTGCTCGGCGAGTACGCCCCGAAGTGGCTGTCGATCCTGGTGCTGTCCGGACTCGTGACGGCCTCGCTCACCACCATCAGCGGCGTCCTGCTCTCCACCGCAACTGTCCTGGTACGCAACCTCTTCCGCGTCGGCGGCGAACACGCCGCCATGTCCTCGGACGTCATGCGGGCCACCCGGCTGTGCATGCTGCCCATGGCGGCGTTCGGAGCGCTGGTCGCCCTGCGCGTTCCGCAGACCGGCATCCTGCTCACCCTGACCTTCGACCTGCTGCTGGCGTCGCTCGTGGTGCCGTTCATCCTCGGGCTGTTCTGGAAGCGGGGTGACGGCCGGGCCGTCGCCGCGGCAGCGATCTGCGGCATCGGCGTGCGCGTCGGCTTCTTCGTACTCACCCCGACGATCTACGGCGTCGACAACACCCTGTTCTACATCCCGAACGACCTCGTCACCGCAGCCGCCGACGGCTGGACAACCTTCCTCGGGGCGATCGTGGCGCTCGTCGCCTACGTGACGGTTGCACTGGTCACCCGGCCTGCGACGAAGCCGCAGCCGCCGGTGGTCGTGCCGGTCGTGGCGCCCGAACGGCAGCCCGTCGCGGTGTAGGGCGTCCCGACAGCAGAAGACGGCGCCATCGGAGAAGTTCTCCGGTGGCGCCGTCGCATGTAAGAGGGTGTCTGCTACTTCTCGAAGACGATGTCCTCGACGAGCGTGTGCTGCTCGACGGCGGACGGCGCCTGCATGCCCGGTGCCTGATCGTCGGAGTGCGCGGCCTTGAACGAATCGGAACGCAGCCAGGCGAGGAAGTCGTCCTTCGAGTCGAACTCCATCGTGGACAGGTAGGTGAGGCCCTCGGCTGCGGGACGGAGAAGCGTCGTGCGGTTGAGGCCGGGAACGCCGTCGAGGGTCTCGCGCATGCTGTCGACGAAGACCTTCTCGAATGCCTCTGCCGTCTCGGCGGGAACCTCGATGCGGTTGGTGATGACGTACACGATGGGGCCTTTCTCGACGGGGCAGGGCTTCTCCGGGAATCATACGCCGCAGGTGAACTGGGGTATTTGCGCGGTAAGTGGGGATCGGCTCCCGGAACAGCGTGCGCAACTCTCCACTCACCGCGCGGCTGCGGCATTCCGGGAGCGTGCACGGGTGACTGCGCGTGCGAACCGGCCCGCGACCACCTCGAACCGCTCCAGCTCTGCCCAGTTCCAGCGGACTACTTCCAGCCCCAGGTCGCGCAACGCGTCTTCACGACGTTTCTCGGCGAGGAGGTCACGACGGTCGCGGTATTTGATGCTGCCGTCGAACTCGCCGACGATGCCGAGGCCGTCCCAGAAGAAGTCGAGGCGGTACCGTCGGCCGTCGCGCACGACCACCTCGCGTTGCAGATCCGGTGCGGGTAACCCGGACTCTCGCATACGGATCCGCGACAGCGATTCACCGACGCTCTCGCTTCTCCCGTCCAGAAAATCCAGAACCGACGCCGCGGCAGTCGTACCGGTGCGGTGTCGTGCCCGCGCCAGTACCGGGGCCAACTGCCGGCGTGTGTTCGGGTGAAGGCGTAGAGCGGAGTCTCCGATTGCCACCGCCTCGTCGCGCGGCAGCGTGCGGGCGAGATCGACGACCGTCCTGGCGACCGACGTGACGGCGACTCCGTGGATCTCCACGAGATCGTCGTCACCGAACCTCGTGCGGTGCGCGTGCAGGTGTGGCGTGATTCGCCCGTGTCGCCCGGGACGCGAGATGTGCAAGCGGGTCAGCGGCACCTTCCAGATGTCGAGACGATGGAGAACCGCCGCGGACACATGGCTGATCGCTTCACCCGGCTCGAGACGCGAACCGACGTGGCGCGCGTGTACGCGATGGCGCCCCGCCTCGTCGAGCGCGTCGTACTGGGTCCGCCGCAGGTAGACACCGCGGGCAAGCGGGACGAGTGTGCCCGCGCGCAGCGCGTGTCGTATGTCGTTGTCCGACGTCCCGGCTGTCGTGAGCGACGTCCTCGTCAGCACTTCCGGCTCGTCCATGCAGCGGATCGTGCCCGACCCGGTCACGGGTCCGGGCGTTCGAAGGCAACGTACCGGCGCCCTTGTGGACAAACGCCGTGTCTGCGGACAAGTACGCGCGGATCAGAACAGGCGCGGAGTCGCGTGGGATCCGTCCCGGGCTTCGACGACGCGCGCATGCCACCGATCGACGAGCCACATCTCGACCAGCTCCGGTCGCGTGGCCATGAGACCGGCCCACGTGTTGATCAGTTCGACGTACCGGTGATAGCGACGCACAGTGAAGTCTGCGACCGACGGGTCCTCGAGCCATCCCTCGTGCACGAGCGTCGACACGCCGTACTGGTCCAGCATCTGCGCGGGACCGGTGTCCGTGCGCGCCTCCACCGCCCACAGGTAGGACGCCATCAACGGCACACCCACTCCCGGAGTGTCGGGCCATCCCGACCAGGTCTGACGAGAGGTGTCGGGCAGCCCTTTCGTCTTGGCGCAATAGTCGAGGACACCTTTGATCTTCGCGAACGGGTGGCGACCCGCGGGGGTACGTACGTCGCGGACGTCGGGGAACCGGCGCACCGCTTTTCGTCGTGGATGCGCGCTGCGCCATGCCGCACACAGGAACAACAGACCGAGACCCTCGTGGTCGGCATCGATCAGATCGCTACCCAGCCGAAGGTCGTTGCGCTGCACCACCGCAGTGCCGGTGGTGACGATGCGGCCGTCGAGGTTTCGTCCGCGCAACCTGATCTCGTGTCCCGCGTCCTCGAGATGATCGTTCCACCACTGCAGATCAACCGTCACGCCGTCGTCGAGCACCTGGAGGTCGAAGGGCCGTGCCCGGCACCACTCGGCACAGGCCTTCGGAGGCTCGAATCCTTCGTCGTACGGATGCATTCTCGTGAGCCTGCCACGGGCACTCGATGTTCCGTGCCCGACACACGCGGCGGCATCATTACAGCTCGGTTTCCATCTCCCGGAGTTGTCGTGCCCAGTCGAACTCGGCCTCGAGAAATGCTTCCCCTCCCGAAGCGAAAGCGTCGCGCAGGTCGGTAAGGGTGGCAATGAATTGGTCGATGCGCTCGCGTGCGGATTCCGGGGTTCCGGCGGCCTTGCGGGCGTAGCCGTCGGCGAGTTGTCGGGCGGACTCGAGGTCGCCGAAACCGTCGGTCCGTGTGAGCCGCTCCGACTTAGCCCCCGCGGCCTTCAGCTCCGCGAGCATCGTGTTGCAAATTGCGACAAGTTCGTCGACGACCTGCGGATCAAGCCTTGTGTATTCGGCCATTATGTCGCCTTCTTACTTCTCGATGAGAGGTTCGATTGCCACGACGAACTCTGCGAAACCCGCGCACCACTCGTGTTGGGGAACGGCCCGACTGTGGTCTGCGTGGTAGATGCGGCTTAGTATCACGATTCCGAAGCTCGACTGAACGACGTAGGCGCACGAACCCTTCAGGCTCGGGTCGATCTCCTGAAGCGCTCGTCGCCCGTTGACTGTCGTCTCGATAGCCACGTGCCCGTTCTTCGCGAGTTCTTCCTCGAGGGTGACATTGCCCGAAAGGATGATGAGGCTGTAACTGCTGAGAACACCAGGAATGTGGAGTGTCCCTCTGTAGTCGCAGCCCAGAAAGCTGTAGGTGCCCATCGGCATCTCAATCGGTCCCTTGCTCCTGGGATCGAAATCCGAAGACGCGAGTAAATCGTCCGGAATATCCAGACACGGGTCGAACGTGATCTGCGGGCGACCCGAGTCGTCCACGACCCGCGGCGTCCTCGTCGTCGAGGTCGGCGTTTCGACAGCTTCCGGCTCGCTCGGCGTCGCCGCGCCTGACGCGCATCCCACCGCCGTCACCACGACAGCCAGCGATGCGACCGCTCGCACGACACGATTCCGCCCACCCACGCGACCCCCCGATCCGCTGATTGCCGCAGACGCTAGCACAGGGAACGCAGAACCGTATCGCCGCGATCTGCGCGCTCAATCGGGATCTACTCACGCAATAGCGTTGGCAGATAACAATTCACCGCGCAAATTCGCAGGATTACCCGTTGGCGGCATCGAGCAGGCGCTGAATCTCGTCCTCGCCGATTCCGAAATCGCCGAAGCTGAGAATCCGGCCGATGGGCATCGACGCTGCCATGGCGAGGACCGCAGGATCGAGAGCCGGAGCCTGCCGGTCTCCCGACGCCACGAAGATCGTCGAGAGCGCTTCGGCGGCAGCAGGGTTGGCCAGAACTTCACCGATCGACGACTCCAACGTCAACGGCACGTTCACGGCATCGCCGGCGACTTCCGCAGTCGCCGTGACCCGGATATCGCGGCTCGACGCGCCGACCTCCACGGTGTACAGGCCGCCCTCCACCACCCACGCATCGACACGGGGGTCCCAGTATGCGAGGTCCGATCGGCGAACCGCGATTCGGACCTCCCGCGACTCGCCGGGTTCGAGGAATACCTTCGCAAATCCCTTCAACTCGCGGGGTGCCCGCGACACGGCGGACGACGGCAGCGAGACGTACACCTGCACGACTTCAGACCCGGCGCGGTCTCCGATGTTGGTCACCGTGACGGTCACGGCCAGATCGTCGCCAGCGGTCACGGCCGCGGCGCCGTACTCGAAGGTCGTGTACGACAAGCCATGTCCGAACGGGAACGACACATCTTGGCGTCGTGCATCGAAGCCGCGATAGCCGACGAACAATCCTTCCCCGTAGCGGACGTGCCCGTGCTCGCCCGGGAAGTTCGTGAACGACTGAGTGTCCTCGAGCCTGAGCGGGATCGTTTCGGCGAGACGCCCGGACGGGTTGACGATGCCGAACAGCACGTCGGCCAGCGCGCCGCCCCCCGCTTGTCCGAGCAGGAACCCTTCGACGATCCCGGGTACCTTATGCGCGAAGCCGGAGACCCGCACGACACCTCCGTTGGAGAGCACGACCACCGTGTCGGGGTTCGCCGCGACCACGTCGTCGAGCAGTCGTCGTTGCTCGGACGGGAGTTCGAGATCGGTGCGGTCGAAGCCTTCCGATTCGAGTTCGGAGGGGAGTCCGAGGAACAGCACAGCCACCTCGGCGCCGGCAGCGGCGTCGACGGCAGCCGTGCGGAGTGCGTCGTCGGCGGTACCGTCGAGCAAGTACCCCGCAGCAAAAGCGACATTCCCGGACGCGAGTGCGTTGATCTCGTCGAGCGGTGTGTCGATCCGGGTGGGATTGATCCGCGACGATCCCGCTCCCTGATACCTGGGAGTGCGGGCGAGTTCGCCGATCACCGCGACGTCGACGTCGAGAGGGAGTGGAAGCAGGGCGCGCTCGTTCTGCAGGAGCACGACGCTCGCTGCCGCAGCTTCCCGTGCGAGGGCATGGTGGTCGTCGGCGTTGTAGGTCGCGTCGGCGTCGGCGCGCGAGGCGACGCGGCCGACGAGGTCGACGACCCGCGCTGCTGCCGTGTCGAGCACCGTTTCGTCCAGCGCGCCCGACCGCACCGCGTCGACGATCTCCTGATCCGTGCGACCTCCGCTCGACGGCATCTCGAGGTCGAGGCCCGCTGCCACCGCAGCGACCCGATCGGCGACGGCGCCCCAGTCACTGACGACAAGACCGTCGAATCCCCACTCACCTCGCAGCACGTCGGTGAGCAGCCACGGATTCTGCGACGAGTAGACCCCGTTGATGCGGTTGTACGAGCACATCACCGTCCAGGGACGTGCATCCTCGACGACGCGCTGGAAAGCGCGCAGGTAGATCTCCCGTAAAGGTCGCGGGTCGACGTCCGCCGACACCCGCATCCGGTCTGTTTCCTGGTTGTTCGCCGCGAAGTGCTTCAGCGACGCACCGGCACCCTGCGACTGGATGCCCCGAACCAGCGCGGTGCCGAGGATGCCGGCGAGCAACGGATCCTCCGACAAATATTCGAAGTTCCGTCCGCACAGCGGCGAACGCTTGATGTTGATCCCCGGACCGAGGAGGACACCGACCTGCTCGGCGCGGGCTTCCGAGCCGAGCGCAACGCCGACGCGTTCCAGAAGGGCCGCGTCGAACGAGCAACCGAGCGCGACGGCGGGGGGAAAGCAGGTCGCCGGTATCGAGTCGGCGAGCCCGAGATGGTCGCCGCCCTCGGACTGCTTGCGGACGCCGTGCGGCCCGTCTGTGAGCATGATCGACGGAATGCCCAACCGGGTAAGCGGTTTGGTGAACCAGAAGTTCAGCCCGCTGGTCAAGCCCGCCTTCTCTTCGAGGGTTGCTCCGGCGACGATGTCGGCGGGGGAGCGGTTGTGTGCGTCCTCGGTCATCGGGCTCCTTCGGCGGGACTTCGCAGCAGCGTATCCCCGTCGAAGTGGGTGAGTGTGCGGGTCGGGAATTCGGGTACCACGACAGAACCAACCGCTTCCAGGAGGATGTCGATGGACACCGTGACAAAACTGCTCGATCGCGCCGGACGAACGTACGCGGAGGATGCGGGCATCACACTGAAAGACACCCCTAAGCCCCTGTTCGAGCTTCTCGTCCTCGCGTTGCTGTCGAGTACGCGAATATCGGCGGATATCGCCGTCGCCGCCGCGAAGGAACTCTTCCAGGCAGGATGGCGCACCCCGGAGGCAATGGCGAAGGCGCTACGTCCGGACGTTATTGCTGCGCTCGGACGCGGTCACTACGTTCGGTACGACGAGAGCACCGCCACTCGGTTGCGCGAGATGGGCGAACGAGTCGAATCCGAGTACCAGGGCGATCTGCGAAAATTGGCACAGCGTGCTGACGGTGACGCTGCGGCAGCGGCCCGTCTACTGGAGGAATTCGACGGCATCGGACCTGTGGGGGCGGAAATCTTCCTACGCGAAGTCCAAGACGTGTGGACCTGGCTCCGGCCCTACCTCGACAAACGTGCCCGGCAAGGCGCCGAAGCGCTCGGTGTGCCCGCAGAGTCGGAGAAATTGGAGAAGCACGCGCCCGACGGCCGGTTCGCTCCGCTTGCCGCGGCGCTCGTTCGCGTCTCGCTGGACGACGACCTACTCGAGGACGTGCGCGGCTGATCGGTCACGCACCTTCGACTGCCGCCAGGAGCATCTTCGCCGCTACCGAGATCAGCTTCGTCCGGTCGGCATCTGGGGGCCGGAGCAGGGCGATCCGGGAGCACAGACTCGCGGTGGCACCCATGACGATGAAGACCAGGTCGTCGAGTGCGTCGTCGTCGAGATCGGGGCGCAGGCGTGTGGGAATGATGCGCGCCAAGGGGCGGAGGGGGGCCTCGATGTCGGCCCAGGCGAAGCCGAACTCGGCCTCGTTCGAGGTGTAGGACACTCGCAGGACCGGGGCATGCTGCTCGAATGCCGAGGTGAGCCCCTCCACGACCGTGACCATAGCGTCGAGGGGCGCCTGGTCCATCGCGCGGGCGATTGCCGTCGACAGCGCCGTGGTGATGTTGTGGACGGCCGTCATCCTCAGTTCGTCGATGATGGCGTCCATGTCCGGGAAGTAGCGGTAGACGGTACCGATGCTCACGTGGGCGTGTTCGGCGAGAGCCGTCGTACTCACGCGTGCCCCGGGCCGGCTACCGAGAAGCTCGTGCGTGGACGTGAGAAGGTGCGTACGCATCTCTCTGGCACGGCGCTGAGTCGGGGATGTTCGTACCCCTCTACCGGTCGAATTGCCGTTCGGTGTGCTGGTCACAAGAAATGAATAGTAAGTGAGGATTTCTCGTGTTTGCATGGAATGCATGAATCGACGCATTCCGCGCGAACTTGTCAACGCAGATCTCGCTGTGCGCCGCTACGGCGACCTCGGAAGCAGGTGGCTGGACGGGATGTGGCAGGCCGACCCACTGGCCGACGCAGTCGTCGCCGACGATTTCGGTTCCTCCTCGGCCACAGCCGAAGTACGCAGGGCGTTGGCAGACGGTATCCACGCTGTCCCGAACGCTCCCGAGTCGCTACGAGCGCTGTTCACACGCCTCGACGACGAACCCGAGTGGCTCGACCACGACCGCCTGGACCACGCTGCCGATGCCCTCATCCGCCACACCCCCGTGATGGGCATGGTGCTCGGGGCGGCGTCGCTGCTTCGGGGTGCCGCCAGTGAGATCGCCGGGAAGCCTCTCGCGCTGACCGGTCGCTACGTGAGCCAGCCGGCGGTGCGCTCCGTCGAGGTGGGGGAGTGGCTGCGGCATGTGATCGCGGGCGACGGAATGCGCCGCAACGGAGAAGGTTTCGCATTCACCGTCCGGGTGCGGATCATCCACGCACACGTGCGCCGGGGCATCGTCGCGAGCGGACTGTGGGACGAGGACGCATGGGGAGTGCCGATCCCACAGCCCTATATGGCGTTCACCATCGCCGAATTCGGGCACATCTGCGTCGAAGCGATGCAGACGCTCGGCGTGCGCTTCACCCGCACGGAACTCGACGACATCTACCACCTGTGGCGCTACGTCGGGCATGTGATCGGCATGAGCGACGAACTCAACCTGTGTAAAGAAGCCGATCACGTGCTCGTCGAGGAGTTGTACCGGTTGACCTCTCCGGGACCGAGCCAGGACGACCGAGATTTCGTGGCCGCACTCACCGACGACTATCTCGTCCCGGAACTCGCGAACCTCCTGCCCGGAAACGACCGTGTGCGAACATCTCTCGCTCGCGCGCTGATGCACAGCCTGCAGCGTGTCTTCGTAGGTGATGCGGAGGCCGATGCGCTGGGGATCCCGGACAGCCCGCTCAAGCACGTGGTGCGCCGGGCTGGCCCCGCGCTCGCCCTCGTCAACCGGATCCAGGAGCGGCGCTACCCGTACAAGGCTCGGACAACAGCGCGGGCGTACAAGGTTCGGGACGCAGCGATGGATCGTATGCGCGTGGACTACGGCGTCGACCACGACCTGGTGGACACCGCTCCCCGTTGACCATCTGAAAGAGAGGAAATGCTCGCCGAATGGAGATTTGCGCGGCGAATATCGTGAGCGGATCTCCGTTCGACGCGCAGATCAGGATCTACACGTCCCGGTCCGCGGTGTCGAGCGCGCGTGCCCAGTCGAATTGCGTGTCGAGGAAGTCCTCGCCTCCCGACGCGAACGCGTCGCGCAGCTGAGTCAGTGTGTCGATGAATTGCTCGATCCGTTCGTAGGCGGATTCGGGTGTGCCCGCGCCTTTGCGGCTGTAACCGGCGGCGAGTTGCCGGGCGGATTCGAGGTCGCCGAAGCCGTTCGCGGAGACGAGATTTTTTGCTTTGATTCTTGAGTTTTCGAACTCGGCGAGCATCGTCTCGCAAATGGCGACGATCTCAGCAATAACGGGTGGGTCGAGTCTCGTGAATTCTGACATGGCTCCCTTTGGGGTGGGCGGATCAACTACCGATGAATGGTTCAGCCGCTCGCACGAGAGGTTCCATATCTGCGCACCACTCATTCTGTGGAACCGCGCCGGCATGATCCTTGTTGTAGAGCCTGCTGAATATGACGATTCCGAACGTGCTCTGTAGGACGTATGTACATGCGTCCTTGATGCTCGGGTCAAGTTCTAGGAGCGCGGTTCGGCCGTTCACGGTGATGGCGGTAGCCACGTGTCCGTTCTTGGCGATCTCTTCGTCGAGGGATACGTTGCCTGCAAGAACGCTGAGGCTGTATCCCCGTCTTACGCCGGGGATCGGGTCGGCTTTCCGGTACGAACAACCCAGGAACGTGTACGACCCCATCGGCATATCCGAAAACTCTTTGTGCGCCGCGTTGTAGCCGGCCTCCGTCATCACATCGTCGGGGAGGTCGAGGCAGGGATCGAAGGTGACGGGAGGACGTCCGGAGTCGTCGACGACGCGCGGTGTGCGCACTTCCGACGTCTCGACAACCGTCTCGGCTCGAGCAAGTTCGTCGGGGGGTGGTGGAGACCCGCATCCTGTCGTGACAGCTATTGCGGCCACGAGAGAACACGTCGCCAAGCCCCGCCTGCTCATGAGCCCCCCGGATCCGCAGTTGGCGCCAGACGCTAGCACACCCGGTTCGGCGGAGCGGAACGAACTTCGGCGGAGTCCGCGCCCTCAGCCTGGTCCCGCAGAGAGGGCATCGAAGACGCGCTGAGCGAATGCCTGGTCCTCAATTCCCAGGATGTCCGCCCAGAAATACGCTGCTTCGGTGCCGTAGTCATGGCCGTGGCCACTGGGTACGTCAGCGGCGAACACCATGTCCAGGGTCACCTGCCAGAACGTCACGAACGGGATCCACGACATGCTCTTGTCGACATCGGCGCCGCGCTCTTCCCGGAGCCAATCGGGGCGGTTCAGGATCAGGTCGGTGGACCACCAGACGATCGGATCGCTCGGGTGCTGCCAGTACACGATGCGGGGGAACTCCCATTGGCGCAGTCCGGGGAGGTCGGTGAGATCCGCAGGTGTGGCGGCAAAGCGCACATTCTGACCGCCATAAACGACGGGAAGGATTTCGCGGCTGCCCGGATCGCGCGAGTCGGTGATCCTGCGCCACTGCTCGGTGAAATCGGGGGTGCCCACCCACAGGGCACCGTCGGTGCGGGTGATCATGTCCTGCGCCCCGGAGAACGCCGACTGGCCGCCGTACGATCCGAGGGATTCACCGAAGACCAGTAGCTTCGGCCGTGTGTTCGGGTCCAGGTCGCTCCAGCGGTCGTACACGGCTTCGAACAGTGCGCGACCGGCGTTGCGTGGGGAAACCCGGTCGGCGAGGAACGCCAGCGGACTCGCCAGAAAGGAGTACTGCATCGCGGCGATCGCCGAGTTCCCGTCCGCGAGGTATTCGAGGCTGGACGCGACGTCTTCGTTGACCCATCCACGTCCCGTCGTGGTGGCGACGGCCAGATACTCCCGATCGAATGCGTTCGTGCGGTCGAGTTCCGCCACCACACGTGAAGCGAGGGTGTCCATCTCTTCGGGTTCGGACTGTCCTCCGGCGTTCTCGATCGAGCGGTAACCCGCGTAGACCCGGATCGGCATCATGGCCGGCCTACCGGTGACCGCGCCGATCTCCTCCGGTGTCGGTCCGCCGGCGACGAACGTCCGGCCTTCGCGTCCGAGCGAGTCCCACGGTTGTTCCGACGCGTCGGATCCGGACCGGTCGGGCGACTGCGGTTGCACGACACCGGCTGCGGTGCCCTCGTCGACCACCTTCGCCGACCCGTCGGCGATACGCGTGATCCCGGCCGCGAGCAGGCCCTCGAGCGCAAGAAATACGACGGCTCCCACCACCACGACACTCACTGCCCGCGCGACGGGCACCGGCAGAATCCGCACGACCTGCCGAGTGATGAACTGCGCGACACGACGCAGACCTCGCCCTATGAGAAGGAGGATCAGCGAGAGGAACAGGGCTACGGCCAGCACGCCGGGATAGTCCCAGTTGCTTCCGCTCTCGATGCCCACGAGTTCGCGGCTGATGTTCTGCCAGCGCGACCCGAGCGCGAGGAACGTCGGCACCACCACGATCGCGACCAACGCGAGCAGTATCCAGAGGACCTTTGCGGCTTTCGGTGGCACTCGGACGTCGAATCCGCATTTGCGTATCCCCCATGCCACCAGGACGCCGATCCCGTAGCCCGTCACGATGCTGATTCCGGTGGCGACCCCCTGCAGATACCACGCACGCGGAAGTAGCGAGGGCGTGAGCGACCAGCAATAGAATAGCAACGCCACCACCAGCCCGAGGAAGCTGAACCGACTGAGCCACTTCATGATTCCATGCCGCATTCGCATGGGAAGGGAGACGCGTTCATGAGGCGCGGGGGCCGGAGTGGTGTCGGTCGTCGTCGTCACGGGCGGGTCGCTTTCGTCGTAGGACGTTCTGCCGGCGGGCTGTAGTTCGTCCATTCCGTTTCGACTTTTGCGCCGGAGCCACGTCGAGGGGACGGAATTCGATGCCGTGCGACGAAAACTAGCAGAATGAGGGGGTAATTCTCGGGAGAAGAGGCCATGGAATTCCGATCGACAGCGACGGTTTCCGGAAGGCGCGTCCCGGCACAGTTCCGCGCGGCGATGAGGACTGATCTCGTCCGCACCGGGTCGCTGCGTCTCGATGCGGACGGAAGCGGCATATCGGTTGCTCCGGACCGGATTCGGCGTGATCGGCATGCGTGCGGTCGCGGCGTCCGAAAGCCCGGATATGCCCCGGAGACGTCCCGGCCGGTGTCATTCTGGAGAGTGAATCGCCATCGATCGGCGGGAGGCCGAGGATGAAAGCACTGGTATTTCATGGTCCGGGACAACGCGCGTGGGAAGACGTGCCCGACCCCACGATCACCGAACCGACCGACGCGATCGTGCGCGTCGACGCGGTGACGATCTGCGGCACCGATCTGCACATTCTCGGTGGTGACGTTCCGGCGGTGACGGACGGACGAATTCTCGGTCACGAAGCCGTGGGCACTGTCGTCGAAGTCGGCTCCGGCGTTCGCAATCTCATGGCCGGTGACCGCGTACTGGTCTCGTGCGTCTCCGCCTGCGGCCGATGCCGATACTGCCGCGAGGCGCGGTACGGCCAATGTCTCAACGGAGGCGGCTGGATTCTCGGACATCTGATCGACGGAACCCAGGCCGAACTGGTGCGAGTTCCGTTCGCGGACAACTCGACCTACAAGATCCCCGAGGGGGTCAGTGACGAGCAGATGCTCATGCTCGCCGACATCCTGCCCACGTCGTACGAGGTGGGAGTACTCAACGGGTGTGTGCGTCCGGCCGACGTGGTGGTCATCATCGGCGCCGGGCCGATCGGTCTCGCCGCGATTCTGGGCACCAAGTTGTTCAGTCCCAGCCATATCGTGGCCGTCGACCTCGCCGACAGTCGCCTGGAAGCCGCGAGATCCTTCGGAGCGGACATCGCTCTGAACGGTGGACGCGACGATGTCGCAGCGGTCGTGGGTGACCTCACCGGTGGGCTCGGAGCCGACGTCACGATGGAAGCGGTCGGCGTGCCGCAGACGTTCGAGCAGGCGGTGGCGCTTGTCCGGCCGGGCGGACACGTCGCGAACCTCGGCGTCCACGGTTCGCCCGCGACACTGCATCTCGAGGACATCTGGATCAAGGATCTGACCATCACGACGGGCCTCGTCGACACGTATTCCACTCCGACGCTCATCGGGCTCGTGGAGAGTGGACGGCTCGACACGTCGCCCATGATCACCCACAGGTTCAACCTCGACGACTTCGAAGAGGCATATGACGTATTCGGCCGGGCAGGGGAGACGGGTGCGCTGAAAGTGCTGCTCACGGCACATTCTTCGACCTGATCGCTGGGCGGTGGAACCACACATATCGACGGGATGAGCGACGGCGTTACAGCGCCGGCAGAAGTGCAGGGGCGAGTTTTCAGGCGCCTGATCCTCCGGTAAGAATGTCCGATCGGACCGAGTTTCAGCTCGGCCGGGAGGACATCCGGAGGGGTAGACGTGATCGATCTTCGTGCGCCGGCGAGTGGAACCGTCACGCTGCCCCGAGGGCATCGCTGGGTGGTGGTCGATGTCGAGACCTCGGGTGTGCGTGCAAACGCCCACCGCGTGCTCAGCGTCGCCGCGCTCGCGTTGCGCGAGGACGGTTCGGTCGAGCGGGAGTTCTCGTCGCTCGTCGA
The DNA here is from genome assembly GCF_049311045.1 of Rhodococcus sp. 7Tela_A2. Taxonomy (NCBI): domain Bacteria; kingdom Bacillati; phylum Actinomycetota; class Actinomycetes; order Mycobacteriales; family Nocardiaceae; genus Rhodococcus; species Rhodococcus sp. 7Tela_A2. The sequence continues at coordinate 26,243 of NZ_JAXION010000001.1, forward strand.
TCCCGGTTGCGACCCCGGGCCGGTGCACATCCACAACCTCACCCGCGAGCGGCTCGCGGGAGCGCCGCGCTTCGAAGACATCGCGTCGGAGCTGGCGGACATTCTCGCCGGCGGCACCGTCGTCGCCCACAACGCGTCGTTCGACTACGGCTTTCTCGACGCCGAGTTCCGGCGGGCGGGAAGGACACTTCCGGTGCAGCAGCGGCTGTGCACGCTCGCGTTGTCGCGCCGCCTCGACCTGGACCTTCCCAACTACCGGCTCGCGACGCTCGCGGAGCACTGGCAGATTCAGCAACTCCAGGCACACGACGCGTACGACGACGCGCGTGTGCTGACCGAAATCTTTCTGCGCAGCGCCGGAATGGCACAGACACTGCAACTTCCGCTGCCCGTCGTGAACTGCCGGAGCAGCAAGTCGGTGTACCCGGCATCGGTGACCCGGGTTCCCTGCCGGTGGAAGAACCCGGGCAAGCTCACGGACGCCGGTCTCGTGCAGGGTATGAAGGTCGTGATCAGCGGGTCGACCGCCACGCCGCGGACGGCACTCGCCGAGCGCCTCACCGAAGCAGGGCTCGACGTCCTCAACCAGGCGAGCCGGCAGACCAGTGTGCTGGTGTGCAACGACCCCGTCGTGCAGACCGCCAAGGTGCGCAAGGCGATGGCCGAAAGCATTCCCGTCATCAGCGAGCGACACCTCGACGACCTTCTCACCCGGGTCGCTCCCGGCGAGCCCAAGGTCGCCACCGTCATCGATGTCGTGCCGCAGGCACAGATCCCGGTGGAGACTCCGCAGGTCGTCACCGCCCCCGCCCCCGACGACACAGCGCCGGCACAGGGCTGGGCGCTGCAGGGCCACAAGCCCAAGTTGTGGTCGGGCCGAAAAGTACTGTTGCTGGGCGGAACCCATCTCGAAGCGGTGATGATGCGGTCACGCATCGCGCAACTCGGTGCCAGGCCCGCCCTCAACTTCACGGCCGCGGTCACCGACGCGCTGGTCCTCGGCGGCGGCGAAAGCGACAAGCGGATGCCCCGGGTGCTGCAACGCGCGCTGCCCGTCCTCACCCCCGACGACGTCAACGCCGCGGTGGAGAAGGGTGTGATCCCACCGCACATGCGGACCGAAGCCCGAATGACGGCGCCGGTGCTGTCGCTCGGCGAGGTGACCGACCTGCCCGCGAAGATCACGTCCTGGTCGGTGAACATCGCGTGGAAAGCCGAAGCTGTCGACGACGAGTTCGACATCGACATCGTCGCATTCCTGCTCGGTTCGGACGAAAAAGTCGACACCGATGACGATTTCGTCTTCTACAACAACCCCGTGTTCGACGACGGGGTGGTGGAACTGACCATCGACGGCAGCAGTGAGCAGTGCGTCCGCGTCGACCTCGCGTCGCTGCCCGCCGAGTGCGAGCGCATCGCCATCGCGGCGGCTATCGACGGCGACCGTACCTTCGGTGACCTCGGCGCCGTCTCCGTCAGCGTCGACAGCGACGACGGCACTGCCGCGACCTTCGTTCTCGACGCCGGGACCACCGAACGCACGATGGTGCTCACCGAGATCTACCGCCGGGCAGGCAAGTGGCGTCTGCGGGCGGTGGGGCAGGGCTACGACGACGGCCTTGCGGCCCTTGCGGTGCGGTACGGGGTCGACGTCGATGCCTGAACGCTCACGGGTACTGCCGTCGCGAGATCCGCGATGAGCATTCGTATTCCCCAGGAGCCGAGGTTCGCGCATGTCACCGAAGAAGTGGTGTGGCGGGCGCTGATCGATCAGCTCGGGCCGAACGACCTCGTGGTCGCGAACCAGCGCGTCACCGACCACGACAAGGACCACGAAATAGATTTCGTCGTGGCGCTCGAGGGCTACGGTGTGATCTGCCTCGAGGTCAAGGGCGGGGGAGTCTGGTACGAGAACGGCGCGTGGTATCAGCGTCGCCCGGGCGGACCCGCCGTCATCGATCCGGTGGGACAGGTGCGGGGCGCAATGTACGCGTTGCGCCGGTACGTCGACGACGATCCCCGCCGCCCCGTCGGCCACGTGCGCTGGGATCACGTGGTCGTGTTCCCCAACAGTTCGTTTCCCGCAGACTTCGCCTTGCCGGAATGTCCCCGCTGGAAGGTGGTCGACCGTGACGATCTGAGCGGAATCGTCGGCAAGCTCATGAAGGTGCTCATCGATCAGCACGTCGCGAGGACCGGGATCGACGCGGATTCGATCCTCGAACTCGCAGATGTGCTGTCGGGGCGTGGATTGCCTCAGCGCGACGTGGTCTCGCGCGCGCTCGAGAACGAGGACGCCGGCAACCTGCTCACCCAGCAGCAAGCCGCGGTACTCGATGCGGCGCGTCTGCTTCCCCGCGTCGAGATCCGCGGAGGAGCGGGAAGTGGCAAGACCTTCCTCGCGATCGAAAAGGCTCGTCGGCTCACCAAGGAGGGCAAGCGTGTCGCGCTGATCTGCTATTCCCACGGGCTCGCGTCCTACCTCGAACGCGTCACCAGGGCACTGCCGCGGAAACAACGTCCCGCCTATGTCGGTGAATTTCACAAGCTCGGCCGACGCTGGGGTGCCCCGGAAGGTCCGCCGGAGAGCCTGCGCACGGAAGAAACCGTGGCGTTCTGGGAGCATGTGCTCCCGGCGCGGATGGCGGAACTCGCAGCCGAACTTCCGAACGGGCAGCGGTTCGACGCCGTGGTCGTCGACGAAGCGCAGGACTTCGCCGACGATTGGTGGCGGCCGGTTCTCGCTGTATTGAGAGACGAGGATGCCGGCGAGATCTACGTGTTCAGCGACGAAGGGCAGCGGGTCTTCGATCGGGAAGGTGTTCCCCCGGTTACGCTGGTGCCGTTGGTGCTCGATCAGAACCTCCGCAACACCAAGCAGATCGCCGGGTGTTTCACACCGCTCGTCGGGCAACGCATGCGATTGCTCGGCGGCGACGGGCCCGAGGTCACCTTCGTTCCGTGCGCACCGGAAGATGCGCTCGATCGCGCCGACGACGCCATCGAGACTCTGCTCGAAAGTGGCTGGCGGCCCGAAGATGTCGCCCTCCTCGCGACCGGAAGTCGGCACCCCGAACAGGTCGAACGGCAGCAAGCCGGGCCTGAAGCGTACTGGGAGAGTTTCTGGGACAGCGACCAGGTGTTCTACGGCCACGTCCTGGGATTCAAAGGACTCGAGCGCCGGGCGGTCGTACTTGCCGTAAACGAATCACGGCCGCAGGAGCGATCGCGGGAACGATTGTATGTGGGGCTGTCCCGGGCCCGTGACCAGTTGATCGTGTGCGGGGACCCGACATTCATACGGACGGTCGGTGGAGGGGAGTTGCTGAAACGGCTGGGCGGGGTGTGATATCCGCGCGCGGGTGTTCTGCGGGCAGCCTTCGGGGAATACGTTTGCCGGCTGGAAGATATGTCCCCGGTCGTGAGATAGCCGACGTCATATTTGGATGTGACACCGACCTCGCTACAAGATGTGTAACAAAGGGGCGTCCGGTCCGATACGTAGTCGTATCGCTTCCCACGACTTTGGAGTCTGCAGAATGAACCGTCTTCTTTTCGGTGCAGTAATGGCGGTAATTCTGGTGGGGAGCGTGTCGGCGTGTGGAGCCGAATCGGACTCGCCTGCGGAAATGGTGCCCTCGTCCGGCGCCGTCGCGTCGACGACGACGACCAGCACCATCCCGGAGACCACGACTGTGAAGCCCTTGCCCGCAACGACTTCGAGCACTCCGAAGCAGACGCTCCCGCCCGTCGAAGCCGAGCCCGCCCCGGCCGCGGCTGTGCCCGCTGCGGCGGCCGAGGTGACATCGGTTCCGATGCCCCCGGTCGTATGCATGGATCTGCAGTCGGCGCAGAATCTCATTCAGGACCTCGGCGTCTTCTATTCACGCAGCGTCGATGCCACCGGCAAGGGGCGCAAACAGGTGCTCGACGCGAATTGGATCGTGGTCGGCCAGACGCCGGGCGTCGGAGTTCCGATCGGTGAAGGGGATGCGGTTCTCTCGGTCGTGAAGATCGGTGAACCGAACCCCTGCTGACACGCGCGTCGTAGCCGGAACGGCGTGGTGGACACTCTCTGCTCGCCAATTTGCGAGACCCCTGTAACGCGGTCGCTCCTTCCCCCGATTGACCGTTCGACATCATCGAAGATGATCTTCATCGTTGAGTGCGCGGTAGCGCCTGATCCTGAAAGTCGCCCGTGCATTCATCGTCCGATCCGTTCGATTTCAGCGAGTATTCGAGCTCGCGGGACGGCACCGACACCCCGCCGTCCGATTCACCGTGGTCCGCCGGACCACCCGCAGGCGGGGGATTCGGCATCCCGAACGACCCGTTCTCCGGGTTCGCCACGCAAGGCGTCCCCACAGGGGATTCCTTCGCGACGCTGCAGCAGCCCGCACGCCCTTCGGGTCTGGAGCAGGGCAGGACGCCGCTGGGATGGGTTCTCGGAGCGTTCGTCGTCGTGCTCGTCGGCATCGGCGCGACCCTGCTCGCCGTTGCCCTCGGGCCGGTCGCGTGGGCTTTCCTCGGATGGTCGATGGCAGGTCCCGTCGCGGCACTGCTGCTCGCACAGCACATGGTCGCGGATACCAAGGAGCGCACACTCCCGACCTATGATGCGTCGGCCTTCCTGCAAGGAACCTATTGGCTCTCGGTGGCATTGGCGGCCGTAGGCATCGTGCTCGGTGCATGGCAGATCGCGGAATGGGCGGGCCGGCTGTGAAGAAACTTGCGATACTCGTCGCCGTACTGCTCGGATGCCTCGTCTTGACTCCGGCGGCATCTGCGCAGCCCCGTGAGACCGCGATCGCCGATTTCGGGGGTTGCCTCGCCTCGCAGCGCGAGGGCGACCTGCTGTTGATGATCGACGAGTCCGGCAGTCTCCAGCAGTCCGATCCCGACGCGGCCCGCGTGTCCGCTGCCAACTACCTGCTCGAACAACTCCAGTCGTTCGGGGACTCCGCAGGCGTCGCGCTCGATGTCGCCGTGGCGGGGTTCTCCGCAGATTTCACCGTGCACGCGCCGTGGACCAGGCTCGACGGCACCACCCTTTCCACCCTGCAGAGCGAGGTCGGCGAGTTCCGGTCTCGCACCGCAGGTCTCGACACCGACTACTGGACCGCACTCGACGGAGCCCGAAGCACGCTCTCCGAGCATGCGTCCGGCGGACCCGCGTCGTGCCAGGCCATTGCCTGGTTCTCCGACGGCAAGCTGGACTTCACGGCCCGCGACGGAGAGAAGCCGTACGCACCGGGAGTCCCTCTCACCACCGACGAAAGTGTGCAGCAGGTCGTCGCTGCGGCACGCGAGTCGATCTGCCGTCCCGCTGGTGTTGCCGACCAGCTGCGTTCGTCCGGGATCGCGACCTTTGCGGTGGGCCTCGCGTCCGGTACCGCAGAGGCTGCGGACTTCGACCTGATGCGGTCCATCGCCACGGGTGAGCCCGCCGCCGGACAGGCATGTGGCGCACGGACCGTGCCTACGCCCGGTGACTTCTACCTGGCGCAGAACATCGACGACCTGCTGTTCGCGTTCGACGCCTTCAGCAGTCCCGGACAGGCGCCTCTGGAAACGGAGGCCGGCGTCTGTGCGCTCGAGGTGTGCGAGGCGGGACAGCACCGATTCGTTCTGGACGATTCGATCGGGGCCGTCACGGTCCTCGGTTTCGCGGACGCCGAAGGTCTCGTTCCCACCCTCGTATCGCCCAGCGGTACCGAGCTTCCGATGCCGTTCAGCACCACCGCGGTGACTTCCGGGATCGGTGACGTCTCGGTCGACCACCGCTGGCTCTCGGACCGGTCGGTGTCGTTCACCATGAACAAACCCGATGCTGATTCCGATGACTGGCAGGGTATGTGGGCGCTGGTCTTCGTCGACGAGGACGGGTCCGATCCCGCGGCGCGCTCGAAGTCGAACATCCACATCTCCGGAAATCTGTTCCCGGCGTGGCTCGGACAGGACGTCACCGCCATCCACTCGGGCGAGGTCACCTCCGCGGTGCAACTGGGGATTGTCGACTCGGACCGCGTGGAAATCGATCCGTCCGACCTGCTGGGATCGGCATACCTGTCGGTATCGCTGACCGATTCGGCGCAGGTCGACCACGAGCTCGCGAGCGGTATTCCGAAAAGCGCTATCGCAGCTCCCGTCGAGCTCGACTTCACGACCGTCGCTCCCGGTGAAGCGACACTGCGTCTCGTCCTCGAGGTGACCACGGCGGACGCCACCAACAGCTGGGGTGGAACCATCGCTCCGGGAACCGATCTGGCGCCGCAGTACGTCGACGTCCCGATCACTGTCGCCCCGCCCATCGGTTATCCGACTCTGCCGAACCGGATCGACCTCGGAACCATCGAGGGCGCGGGCACATTCCCCGGAGAGATCTCGATCGGTGGACCCGGTTGTGTGTGGGTCGATCCGGCCGGCTCCGTCCGCATCGATGCGGCACCCGACGGCGTCGGCGACATCGCGCTGACAACCGGTGGCGCCGGAACGGCGGACAGCTGCCTGACGGTCGAGGAAGGCGCGTCGGCAGCATTGCCCCTCGAACTGACCGTCCCCGAAGCGGGCAACGGTGCACTCAACGGGTCCGTCCGCCTGATGATGTCGCCTGCCGGAGAACCCGACCGCGCGATGCCTGTCGACGTGCCGTTCACGGCCGAGTTGCTCAAGCCGCTCGACAGCGGTCGTTTCTGGTCGGTGTTCCTGCTCGTCTTCCTGCTCGGAATCGCCATCCCGTGCGCCCTGCTGTACCTGCGCAAGTGGCAGACGACGCGCATCCCCGCGGAGATGCTCAGAGCACAGCGTTTCGCGGTCACCGTGTCCGACCGCGGACTCCTGCGCGACGGGCAGCCTTTCGTCCTGCACGACAACGACCTCACCGAGATCGTCCGCGGGCTGGACAAGCCTGCCCGGCGACTGAGCGTCGACGGTGCCGAACTCGAGGCCCGTACCGGAGGGTCTCCGGTCGGCAGCGGCTACGTGCTGGTCCGCGCGCCCGGCCTGCTGGGCGCGTCCGATGCGACACCGGCCACCGACCGGCGCAGCGGTGACGCCCGCCTCCCGCTGGCCGTGCACAACCACTGGGTGCTGCTGCACGACCCCGAGGGTCCGGCGGACCAGGCGCAACTGCTGTTGCTCGTCGGTGGCGGTGCATCGCAGGAACGGATCAAGCGACTCGTCGACGACGCGGGACGTCGCGCGGCGGGAGCGATTGCCGAACTGCGCCGACGTAGCGACAACGCGGACAACGGCACATCGTCGCCGACCGGAACTCCGGTACCGGTACCCGCTCAGCAGGCCGCGGCGTTCGATCCGTTCGGGATGCCGAACTCGTCCGCCGCACCGACCTTCGGTGCGCCGGCCCCGTTCGGCGGCAACACCGGCTTCGGCGGGGTGCCGGACCTCAATCCAGGCCCGGCTGCACCGGCACCCGGTCAATCGTTCGACCCGTTCCGGCCCCCCGGCTCCTGACGGTCGACTCGTCTTCAAAATATCTCTCGATGTGGAAGGACCGGCATGAGGCGGTTTCTCGTAGTGGGCTGCGGCGGATCCGGCGCTGTCACGCTCGCGTACATGATGGATCAGCTGCGGTCCGACCTCGCGTCGGCGGGCATCGACAAGCTCCCCGGTGGCTGGCAGTTCGTCAGTGTCGATGTGCCGACGGCACCGGAGACCGGGCCCGACGGTCTCGGCAATGTGCGGGACCAGGGCGGCCGCTATTTCGGTAGCGGACCGCAGGGCGATTCGTACGCGGTGCTCGACAACGCACTGACCAACCAGCTTGCGGCCAAGGGCAGTCTCGACGAGATCGCCACCTGGGCGCCGCGCGATCCGTCGTCGGTCACCGTACCGATCGGTTCCGGCGCCGGCCAGTACCGCGCGCTCGGCCGCATGATCACGCTGAGCAAGGCGGGCGGCATCCGCGACACGCTGCAGAACGCGTGGGACCAGCTGTTCACCGTGCAGACCGCCACGGAGATGTCCGCGCTCGACATCCCGGGCGGCGGCGGGTTCGAGCAGGAGGAGTCGCCGATCGTCCTCGTGGTGTCCTCGATGGCGGGTGGCGCGGGTGCGTCCATGGCATTGGACGTATGCCGTTTGCTCACCCTCATCCCCAAGCTCGACCCCCGCCTGATGGGCGTGTTCATGGTCGCACCCGACATCTTCGACGGGCTCGGGCGCAGCGCCACCACCGGTGTGCGCGCCAACGCCCTCGCGATGCTCGGCGAGATCGTCGCGAGCCAGCTGGGTTCCGCCCGCGAGCACGACGTCGAGATCCTGCGCGCTCTCGGACAGCAGCAGGGCGCGGGCGAGAAAGTGCCGTTCGCGCGCGTCTTCCCGGTGGGGCGACGCGTCGGTGTCGAGGGCGCACCGTTCGGCGACGGCTCGCAGAAGGCGATCTATCGCGGCCTCGCCCGCGGCCTCGCCGGCATGATGATGTCCGGTGCCGCGACGCGCCAGTTCGTGCAGTACGACCTCACCAACGGTGCGGGTCTGTCCGGCCAGCGCGACAACATCGGCTGGGGTGGCCAATGGGACAACCTGCCCTGGGGCACCTACGGCTTTTCGAGCCTGAGTATGGGGCGCGACCGGTATGCCGAGTACTCGGCGCAGCGCCTCGCTCGCAGCGCGGTGGACCGTCTGCTCGACGGGCACCGCAGTCACGCCAACGTGGCATCCGACGAGGATCAGGTCAACTCGATCCTCGACAGCCAGTGGCAGTCGCTGCTCACCACTATGGGACTTCCTGTGCTGCAGGCGGATCCGCGAGGAGCGCAGGTCGGTGTCGGGCCGTGGCTGACCCAGGTGGTGCTGTCGTCCGCCGAGGGTGACCGGATGGCCCGTCAGATCGTGGACACCGAACTGCGCCCCTACCTGCCGTCCGGCAGCGGGCTGACCGCGAACCAGTGGGTGCCGGGAATCCAGCAAGCTCTCGCCCGGAGGCGCCAGGCGCTCACGGCATCGGCCGAGCAGCACGCACTCGGACACGCCTTCCAGTGGCACCGCACCCTCGCCGACACCATCGAGGCCGTGGTGGTGAAGGCGATCGCCGACCTGGGGCTCCCGTACGCGACAGCGATCGTGAACAGGCTGTCCGTCCTCGTCAAGGATCAGGTGCGCATCGGCGCCGAGGAACTGGCCAAGCAGACCCCCGCCGACATCACCGCGCAGTCCTCCGACACCGCGCAGATGCTCACGGCACTCAGAGGCACCATCGAGAGCGACGCAGACATCCTCGAACGGGTGCTGGCGAGTTGCAGTCAGAACGTCTACCGCCACTTGTACGCATCGCTGTCCTCGAAGGTGGCCGAGGTCGCCACCGCGCTCGTGCCGGAGGTCCTCAAGCCGCTGCTCGACGGGCTCAACGAATCGCAGACATCGCTGCGCAAGGCCCGCAGCAAACCGGCGAACGACGTCGGGCTGGCCCGGCTGGCAACCGATCAGTACGGCGCGTGGCCCGCCGACAAGAGTGACCGGGTGCCGAAGCGGTTCGCGGAGGCCAACAACGAGGTGATGCTCACGCCGTCCGCGGATTTCATGGTGCAGTACCGTGCCGATCTGCCGCTGGCCGTGATGTCCGACGCCGCAGGACCCCCGCCGTTCGAGACCGCGGTGCAGCAGGCGGTGGGCAGCGTCGTGACCGGTCTCTGGTCGACCGTCGACGGCAGCAAGTCTCCCGGGGAGGAGCACCCCGTTCTCGAACGGACGTCGGCGTGGCGTTCGCGGGCCTTCCCCTTCGATCCGGGGAGCCGCGAAGCGCTCGTGCCGTCCGCCGCCCGGTACGACGTGCATGTGCGTCCCGCCGAATTGCTCGGGCGTTCACGGCAGTTCGTCGCGCGTACCGGTGAGTCCTTCGACCGGTTCTGCCGGGTGTCGCTGCGGGAATACATCGAGGACTCCTCGGTGCCCGAGTATGCCCTCGACGAGCGCCGCGCGCGCCTGCAGTCCAAGTTCACCGAGGCACTGTCCCTCGCTCGTCCGCTCGCCAGTGTCAATCAGCAAGCACTCGAGGCTTTGCATCCGGGCCAGCAGGTCGAGTACCGCTACAAGTTCACGTCGGTGCCGTTCCTGAACCTTCCGGTCGCGGATGCGCTGTCGCAGGTTCTGCGGAAGAACACCATGATCGATCAGGAAACCGACGCCGAGTTCGGGCGGTTGCTGACCGAAGAGGACAAGCTCACCCGCATCGACATCTTCGGCTCGTATCCGAACTACTCGCCGCTCGCCTACGACTCGGTGCTCGGTCCCGCGTCGAAGCAGTGGGCGGATTCGACTCCCGCGCAGCAGGAATCGTTCTGGCAGTGGCGTCGTGCGCGTCCGCTCGCCGCCTCGTTGCCGATGCACGAGAGTGAGCGTCGTGCCATGACGGCCGGCTGGTTCCTCGGACTCGTCGTCGGGTGGCTGCGCCTGCCGCCGGAGCCCTACAACGAACCCGTCCGGGTGTGGGACGCGGGAACCTCGGGGTGGGTCGACTTCCCGAATCCGCTGCTCACCCCGCCGGCCCGTTTCCTCGCCAACAACGATTGGCTGCCGGCCGTACTCGAATCGGTGCTGATCGCGATGGCACGTTCGCACGAGTCCCCGGTGATGAGCTCGATGCTTCCGTACCGTGCGCTGCGGGCCGTCTACGACGCGTCGGCCGAGAAGCCGGCGGGCGGCATCCTCGAGGTGTCGGCGAAGGCGACGCTGACCGAGTGGCTTCGTACCGGAGAGACCGGCACCGGCTGGCAGTCGCAGGTCGCCGATACCGGTCCGGGTACCTCGATCGATGCACGGGCCAAGAACGCGATCACCTGGCTCAACGGGGTCCGCGATCTCACCGGAACGCACTACCTGGCGCCCGGCGACGTGGGTGCGCCCGGTGGCGGTGTCTTCTCCACGATCACGGTGCGGGAGCAGGCGTCTCAGACCCCGTTCTTCCGGGATATCGCCCCCGACGTCTACTGGGCGACAGGCGAATTGATCGATCTGGTCGAGGAGTGCAAGCTCCGCGCCGAGCAGCCCGACCGCGCGATCGCACCGAGCCCGCAGGCCGCGGCGGCGGCGCCCACCTTCCAGATTCCGGACATGGGGCAATTCTGAGATGGCGGAGACCGAAATGAATGTGCTCACCGTCATCCTGGCCTCGGCCGGCGTGGCCGACGGCGTCCGCGACGTGTTGCGCGACCTGTCCGCGGCAGACCTCGTCGCGCCGTTCCTGTGGGTCGACGACGCGCAGATCCCGTTGGACGGCACTCGCATCCCGACCGTCGAAACGGTGCGCGGCACCGACCGCGCCGCGACCCTGCAGGACGTGCTCGCGTCCCGCCGCGTCGATCTGGTGCGGTTGTGCGTGCTCGTGCCCACCGCCGCAGGATCCGTGCCGGTCCGCGCGAAGTCAGAGCGCATGTTCGCCGAACTGCTCTCCTCCAATGCCGGCGGCGCACGCCTGGTACGGATACGGCTGCTGCTGCAGCGACCGGGCGACCAGCGATCGGGTACCGCCGTGCCTGCCCTCGCAGGCTGGCACAACCTGCTGATCGCGCCCGAGGATTCGCGCGGACCCGGCATGGGTCACGAATCACTCGTGCTCAGCACCGACGCGATCGACGTGGGCCGCCACGCCGCGCCCGTCGTCGCCGGGGTCGCGGGGCTGTGGACCGACGTCGATCACGCACCGTTCGACGACGAGCCGGTTCTGCCGGGCAACTCGCTGCGAGTGGTCCGGTCGTTCTACCGTCGTCTCGACACCTCGCATGCCGAACACCAACTCCATGCCGAACTCCTGGATTTCGGTGGCCAGTTGCCGCTTCCGCGCGACGCCGGCACTCCCGTCGTCTACGTCGACGACGTACCGGCCGCGTCGAGCGAGATGGCTCGGGCACTGTGGGCCAAACACGGGCATCTGCTGCAGAGTGGGCGCGTCCCCACGCCCACAGCCCGGCCCGCGCGCGTCATCACCTTCGGTGATGCGCTGAGAATGTTCGGCCGATTCCTGCTCGCCGTGCTCCTGAATGCGCCGTCGCGGCTGATCACCCGTGTGTCGTCGACCGTGGCGTCGGCAACGCAGACAGCCCTCTACGGTGCTGCACCCGGCGCGTACCGCGTCGTGGTCGGCGGCGTGGACTCCGACGGACGAAAGGTGGCGTGGACCGACTACGCGTCCGCGTCGCGCCAGATCGGTGCCGCACTCGACAGTGCCACCGGTGCGGTTCATCGTGCAGCACCGGACCTTTCGGCACTGTGGCGAGACTATGCCCGTGCTGCCCTCACCCTCGCCGACGCCAGAGAGCGATCTGCCGGGCTGCCGCCGGTCCAGGTGGGTGCACATCGCGCGGTGCTACGTTCCGCCTCCGACATCGTGCCCGGCCCCGCCGACGACTTCGACGACATCCCCGGCGTCGTCTCGGCGACCCTGCACGCCCACACGGTGGAAGCCCCGGACATCCTGGGCCTCGACGAGTTCCGTGAACAGCTTCGCGGACTCGAGCAGGATCCCGTGATCGGACTGGACGCGCGCCGCACGAGTTCCGCAGTGAAGGCATGGATGGCACGGGGACGTCGCAGCTTCGCGGTCGGCTTCGGCACGATCCTGACCAACCGCCTCGCCGCCGACGTCTCCGAGGCACAAGCAATCCTGAAGCGGCTCGAGAACGCCGAGGAATTGAGGGATCCGGCCGAGGAAAGCGCCGAACACCAGCGCACGATGTTCTGGCGCGTCCGCATCACCACGATCGTGCTCGTCCTCCTGGCCGTTCTCTCCGGAGTGCTGGCGTGGCGACAGGTGATCTCCTGGTGGTACGGCGGGCCGGCGATCGCGTTGTGTGTGCTCGTCTGGGCCGGCATGGTCGCATGGATCTGCCAACGCGCCCAGCAGAAACTCGAAGATCTGCTCGCGCGGCGCGAAGCGGTGACCGCGGCCGTCGAAGCCGATCGCGTCAACCTCCGTGCTGCACTGCGGGAGATCGACGACCTGACAGGCGCCTACCGCCAGTACCTTTCCTGGAGCCGCGCACTCGGCGCCTTCCTCGCACAACCGCTCGGCGTGGCCGAGCACACCCTGACGGTGCACCGGCGCATCGAGTGGGGACTTCCGTGGCACAGCGCAATCGGGTCGGGTACCCCGGACACGGAGCAGGTGGCGCGCGTCGCCGACGAACTGCGTCAGGACCTGTTCACCGTCGGCTGGCTGACCGACCCCTGGGACACGGTGGTCAGCGGCGCCGGTGCGGCACTCGGCGGTGCGGCCCAGGACATCGACCGTGACCCGAGCCTGCTCGCGGTCAAGGCCGGAGCCGGTTCGGGCTCGCCGCTCGACGAATGGTCGCAGCGGTTCCACGACGGCCGGGTGCGGTCCACCGGCGCGGCGCTGCTGTGGGAACGAGCCCTCGGTGAACTGACCGGGCCTCGCTCGGAGCTCTCTCGCGAACTCGTCGCCGTCGTCGAGCATCGAGTCGACGGGACCGTCCGGCGGGCCGGGGTCGACGAGTTCCTCGCCGGAGTCGGTCGCCCCACGTCGGGCAGCTTCTTCGACAGGTCTGCGTTCAGCGACACCGCCACGATGAAGGGCTTGACCGCGGTGGTGGGCGAGGTGCCCACCACGGTGCGTGTCGGGTGTGGACTTGTCGCGGTCACCACGCAGTATTCCGAGGGCATCGCCGCGGAAGACCTCGCCGCCTGCGCGGACACCAGTGCCGCGCGCATCGACATCGCGCACGTACCCGATATCGAGTTGCACCCCGCCCAGCCGGCCGACGCACGATCGGATCGCACGACGCCCGGGTCCTTCGTCGCCCCCGTCGTCGACGGCATCAACTTCTGAGAGCGAGTCAACACCGTGTCGGAAGACCTCTTCCAGGCTTTGCAGCAGTGGCGGCAACGCGAGATCGACGCAGCCCGGTTGCGGCCGGGGCTGATCAAGGATACGAACCTGCAGCAGATCATCCGGTCCAATCGGCGCACCGTCGAGGAGATCGAACCGATGCTTCCGCGCCACGCCAAAGCACTCGTTGCCAGTCTCGTCGAGGTACTGGAGGCCACTCCTGCGACCGGCGCAGCCGACGATCGAGTCCGCAGCGACGCGCGGGAGCCGGAACCCTCGCCGACCCCGGATGTGGAGGCGGGCGAGCCACTGCCCGGAAGCGAGTTCCTCGTCGACCTGCAGACGGAAGATTTCTGCGAGTACCTGCACGGCGAGTCCGAACACCCGATCGGGCCGATCACCGTCACAGCGGAACCGGGCGGCGGACACCGTCTGGAATGGGAGCCGCCGGCCGAAAGGCCCGGCTACATCGTGCTCTACAGAGCCGTTGCGGGGGAGACCCACCGCGCCTACAAGCCCGAGGCAGGACGGCTCGTGGGGGTCAGCCGAGGCACCGTGCTCGTGGACACCGCCCCACCCGCCGCAGCCGTGCGGCACCTGCAGGTCTGGGCGCACCTCGGTGCGGACAACCGGGATGCGGCACAACGCCAGCCGGTCCTGATCGCCGAGACACACGTTCTCAGTCCTGTGGCCGACTTCCTGGTCATCGAGGACGACGGTGCCGTGATCGGTCAATGGAGGGCATGGCCCGGGGTCACCCGGGTTCGGGTGTTGCGCATTCCGCTCGACGGGTGCACCCCGGTGACGAACGACCCGCGCCACCGGATCCTCGGGGACCAGCCCAATCTCGGAGGGTTCGTCGACCGCGACGCCCAGCGCGGCCACCGGTACCTGTACCGGGCGATCTGTGAGGTCGACGTCGACGGCCATACCCGTTTGTCGCCGGCGGCGCAGGCCGAAGTATCGGTCTCTGCGGTGCTCGAACCGGTCGCCGATCTGCATGTCACCACCACGGGCAGCAGCGACGATCTGCACTTCGACCTCGGCTGGACGCCGCCGGGTATCGGCACGGTGGTCATGTACAGGACGGAAGCTGCCCCGCGCGCCGGCATCGACCGAACATTGCTGTCGGCCGGTGCGCTCGCCGTCTCGGGTGGCCTGCCCGAATCCGCGCGGCTCGTCCATCCGGTCGAGGCCGGGAACGACGGCGTGCACCGCATGACGAACGTGTCGTGGCCGCGCGGCTGGGTGCGGGCGTACTTCACGCCGGTCACGGTGCTGGACGGCCAGGTTCAGGTGGGACGCACGGTCATCGCGACCAGGCCACTGGCGGCACTCACCGATGTCAGAATCATCGAGCGCTGCGCGGAGCAGGTCATCACCTTCCCGTGGCCGGACGGTGCGGCGTCGGTGTCCGTGTACCTCAGCGCCACACAGGTTCCCGCCGAGCATGCGATCGAACAGCGCCCCGTCACCGAAATCTCACGCTCCCAGTACGACCGGGACGGCGGGCTGCATCTCGCGACCCCCCTTCCCGAAGCCGGGTGTGCGGTCCACGTCGTCGCGATCGCCTACACCGCCGGCGAGCGGATCGTCGGGATCCCGACCACGGTCGACTACAGCGGACTCCTGCGCATCCAGTACAAGACCGAGGTGCGGCGCGGCGGCGGAAGAACCTCGCTCGCGGTTCGCCTCGCCTCCCAGATGGACCTTCCGGGTTCGCCGCCGTTCGTCGTGGTACACAACGAGACTCGTCTTCCCTTGAGTGCGCGCGACGGTCGGCCCCTCGAAGTGCGCGGCGACGGAGCCACGAAACCGGGAGCACGCAGCTTCCACCCGAAGGGGCTGCGACGTGAATGGTCACAGCCGTGGACCGTCGACGTCACCGACAAGAAGGGCTACGTCCGAGTGTTCGCGGACGTGCCTCCCGAGCGTGCGCGCACCATTGCGTTGCTCGACCCGCCCGTCGAGCAGATCCGCCTCGACCTCATCGAAGCATCGCTGCTCGAGGAGCAGGTGTCCTGACCGTGGCCCAGGACGAATCCGAACTGCCGCGGTTCGGTCAGCTCACCTACACCTCGTTCGACCGGCCGGGCGAATCCTCGGGTGGTGGCTGGCAGGTCAAGGAGTCCACGGGTGGTCTCGATCCCGAGGAGCAGGAGGCGCTGCGCGTCGGCGTGGTGACCCGGTTCGAGTCACCACAGTCGTTTCCGCGTTTCCCGACACCCGAGGAAGTCCGAGACCGCCCGCGCCGATTGATGTACGTGCCGGGGGAGAACGGCCACGGGCTCTACTGGCACACCGCCCCAGCCGGTGCCGACGCCTCCGGGCGACCCGGAAACGTCTTCGCCCATTGCCTGCTCGACCGTGGTGACGCCGCGGATTCGGTCCGCCCGATCGAGCGCTGGCGGTCGCGCGACTGGCTCGTGCCGTACGGCGCCGACGAGGTCGCTGCCACCGTCCTCTCGGACGAGGCACCGCGTCCCGCCGAACACGCCTGCCGGACAGCGGTGCTCGACTTCCTCCTGGACTCCGAGACCTGGAGGATCGGGGTGTTCAGCGTGCTTCTCGACGGCGTCGCACGGGCACTCGACGGTGGCTCACCCGTCGTTCTGGGCTGCCGCGCCCCGGACGACGCGGCGTTGTGGATCGGGGCCGTATCGCACTTCATGTCACCGGGCACAGCCATGTTGCTCGGCTGGTCGACGTTCGACCGGTTGTATTCCGTCGACGACGGCGTTGCCCGCGGTGCGCATCTGGTCACCGTGCCGCTCGAGGATCTCCCAGGCGACGTTCCGGGGTGCGTGGTCTTCGGTGAGGACGAGTCGCCGGAACTGGGGGAACTGGACGGGGAACCGCACCTCACGGCGAACGGCGACACGGTGCCCGTCACACCGTGGTCGCTCCTCGCGCAGACCGCACTCATCGACCGCGCGATCGCGGCGAATGCATTGGCTCGGCAGGACGAGATCGCCGCGAGCGTCGGAGACCGCGCCCTGAACGCGATGTGGCCGTTGGCAATGGCGGTGGTAAGCGATCCGGATCTGCACGATGCCCTCGACGAAGCGACCTCCGTGCTGCTCGAACACACCCCCGACGGGGTCGACTCCACCGACTTCTCCCACCTTGTCGACGGCATCGTTCACGGACTGCTCGGGGACACCCTCGAACAGGCCGCGGACGTGCTGGCGCGGTGGCGTGCGGACGACACCCTCGCACCGGCCGTGTGGCGGATTGCCGGCGCGGTCTTCGGGTACCGGGTCCTGGAGGACCCGGCCTCGCTGCGCGGCGGCGACCGCGCCCGTCTCGAACTGCTCGAATACTGTCCGCGCACAGAGGATCTGATGGGCAAAGCGGCTCGGATGCTCGCCGACCTGCGTCAGCGCGCACGGTCCGGCCACCGCCGGCGTGAGACGGCCGTCGAGGCGTACGCGACTCTGGACGCGCTGGTTCGCGCGGATCTGCTGGGTGATGCCGGCCTCGAGATCGCCCATGAAGTCCTCGAACTCGCCGTAGTACCCGTGCTGTTCGACGAACAGTCCGGCAGTGATTTCGTTGCGGAGGTCGGCCCTGCCCGGTCGCCCGCGCTTGTGCGACTTCTCCACACCGCAGTCGTGACGCATCCGGCTTTCGCGATCCGGCCGCTGGGCACTCGGCTTTCGCATCGGGTCATCGCCTGGCTCACCGGGACACCGGTGGCGATCCCCACTTTCGAGGACATTCGCACCGATCCCTCGCTGGTCCTCGACGCGGCGAACATTCTCGTCGCCGAAGCCGGCGCCGCTCATATCCACACCGGGGAAGGTGATCTGCTTCGTCGTGATGTCGCCTCCGTCGCCTTGTGGCGAGCCTTCTCGGAACTCTACGAGGGCGGATGGCCGGGGAGCGACGTCGCCGCGCTCGTCGAGCGCGCCGGGTGGTCAGCGATGCAGTGGAACCAGGTGTGCGGGACCTTTCCGCACGTCGTGGCCCCGCGCTTCCTTCAGGACGCCGTGGTCACCGAACCGTGGAACACCGACGTGGAGGCGCTCGCGCATTATCTTCGGCGTGTTCAGGTCGGTGACATCAGTGGGCGGTGGGTTCCGGATCCTCAGCACGACGAGCTTGCGGGGTCGTGGGCGCAGATCCGGCTGAGCGATCACTGGACCGGCATTTCCGCGACCGCGCTGGGGAACGCGCTCGAACTGCACGCGCGTCCGGTTCTCGAGGATTATGCCCAGAACTACGCCGCGACCCTGCCCGACGACGTGCGTTCTCGTCTGGCGATCTTCCTCGTGGCGTTCTGTGCGCCTCTCGGGCGCGATGTGCCGCAGCTTCCGCCCGACCACGAAGACGCGCTCGTCGACGCAGTGGACCGCGACGCGCAGTACGTGGTCGACGCACTCGTCGACCTCGTCCGCTCCGGTGCTCTCGACGTCTACTGGGTCATCGTGAACGCGGTCTTCACATCCCTGTCCGCGCCCCACGTGCGTTCGGTGCTGGATCGCCGCGACCTCCTCGCTCGCTTCGAGGTCGGTCCGCCGTCTGCGCGGACAGCGTTGCTGGACGCGGTCGCGTCGGTCGTCCTGACCGCACCCGGATACCGCGGACCTCGCGATGCACGCGGGCTGATGGACGCGATCCGCACCGAGCTGCACGACCGCCGTCACCGCGACGTCGACTATGCCTGCGACATCTACGCGGGCTTCGTGGGGCGATGGCTCGAAGAACGACTGCTGGACCACGACGAGATGTCGTGGGATCGCGAACGGAGACGACGGTGACCACACTGCGGGGTTGCGCGTCGCCGACATGGGAAGGACAGGCCTGATGCCCGGATATGTACTCGACGGTGCGGGGTTGGTGGAACTGCCGCGGCAGCCGCTGGCGGTGACCGTGACTGCGCTCGACCTGCCGGTGGCGGTGCGTGTGATGACCGCGGACGGTGAGCCCGCCCCCGGCGCTCTGTATCCGCGCCCCGGATTCATGGTGCTGCCGCATGTAGGCGGGGAGATCGTGATCGTCGCGCGCCCCCATGCCGAGGGCACGGCATTCCCCCAGGGCACCGTCCTGCAGGCCACGCTCGGTGTGGACAGCAGCCGCACCGCCGACCCCGATCGTGCAGAACTGACACCACTCGACGTATCCGGCTTGCACCACGTCGAACTCGCCACGGTGACTCCCGCCGGAGAGCGTCTCACGGTGGCGGCCCGGAAGACGGCCGTGGACGTGCCGCTCACCGAATTGGGTGCTCGTGCGCGATCAGCGGCGCGCGGGGTGCTCGGCGTGGACCGATTGCCGGAAAGCCGACGGGTGGACGTAGAGGTCGACATCGACACCACCATGTCGATGCTGCCGCTCATCGACGACGGCAGCGTGCGCGAGGTGGTCGATCTACTCACCGGTGTCGCATCCGTCATCGGCAACCGGGAAGAACTGCGGGTCACCATGATCGGCCGCTCGGCCACACCGTTGCCGGCTCACGCCCTGCGCGAGGTCGCGGGACAAGTGCAGCACGCACTGAACTCGGCGGGCCTCGGCGTCGGATTCCGGTCGGCGTCCGTCGACCGTTCCGGGTACACCACTCCCACGCTGGTCTTCACCGTGACCGACGCGGTCCCGGCCGATCACGCGGCGACCGGTGTTCCCGGGGTCCGCCGTCGCCCGGTGGTGTTGTCCGGTGAAGGAGCGGCCGTGGTCGACGGCAGTCCGTCCGGCACCCGGAGACAGAAACTCGACGACCCGGATCAGCTTTTCGCGACGGTGAAATCACTTGTCGCCGGCCTGGCGGTCGCCGGCGAATCGGAAGGAACACGGCGATGACGAAGTGCCCCCGCTGCTTCACGAACCTGCCCACCGACCGCACCGCGTGGTTGCCGACCGCACCCGACGAGGTGGACGTCGACGAGGTCGCCACCGCGTATCAGGGCACACCTGTTCGCTCCGGCAAGGTCGTCGCGCTCGACCGACCGGCGACGGGCGGTGACCAGTGGGCGCCCGACGCGGCCGTGGTGGAGGAGAAGGTCGGCGGACCCGCCGTCGAAGTGTGCCCGACATGCCATTACCGCCTGCCGGTCGCGTGGCGCGGAGCGCAGGCCACCTGCATTGCGATGGCCGGTGCCCGCGCTACCGGCAAGACGGTGTACGTCGCCGTTCTCGTCAAGACGTTGCAACTCCTGGGTGAACGCCTCAATTGCGTCGTGGAACCTGCCACCGCCGAAACGGAAATGGTCTACCGGGAGTTGTACGAGAAGCCGCTCTACGAAGAGCGCGGCATCCTCGAATCCACACCCGCCGCCCACACCAGCAACCAATACCAGCGCGAGCCGCTGATCTTCTCGCTCGGTGTGTGGAACGGCGTGCGGCAATTCCTGGTTCTGCGTGACGTCGCGGGGGAGGATCTCGAAAACCCCAACAACGTCCACGTCCAGCACATGCGGTTCTTCACACACGCCGACGGCGTGGTGTTCATGTTCGATCCGCTCAAAGTCGAATCCGTGCGGCAGCAACTCCACGACCTCGTCCCCGTTCAGGAACGGGTGGGCGGCGACCCGCGCTCGGTATTGCGGACCGTACTGACCATCATCGGTGACGCGACCCCGAACCTCGCCGTGGTCCTCTCCAAATTCGATGCCCTGCAGTCCCTCCAGCACGTCGACGGCAGCGACTGGAGCGAGATGATGTCGCACCGCGGTGCCGGATTCTCCCGCGACCCCAGCCTGC
The DNA here is from genome assembly GCF_049311045.1 of Rhodococcus sp. 7Tela_A2. NCBI lineage: Bacteria > Bacillati > Actinomycetota > Actinomycetes > Mycobacteriales > Nocardiaceae > Rhodococcus > Rhodococcus sp. 7Tela_A2. Next base: position 46,749 of record NZ_JAXION010000001.1, read on the forward strand.
AATACGCACCGTACAACGAGATGGACGGCCGTCTCGTGCACGAGGAAGTGCGGAGTCTGCTCGACAAACTCGAGGCGAAGATGATGGTGATGGCGGTGGATCAACCGCACACCGGCGTGGTGCTGAACAGCCGGTTCTTCGCGGTGTCGGCGCTGGGCGAGTCGCCGGTGGGGGACCGGCTGCATCACAACGGCATCTCGCCGTTCCGGTGCATGGATCCCGTGCGGTGGGTGCTGGCGCAGAAGGGGGTATGGGTGTAGCGGTCATTCCCTGCGGCACCCCGAATTGTGCCGATATCTGCACGTACGGTCGAGCCGAAACACGCCGTTGTGAATTCGCTGATGCACACCGACATGGGACCCGACGCGGACCCGTTGGAGACGGTTTCTAAGGTGGTGGGGTCCGTTGCCGTCGGCGGGTGGAAGCAGGGTGTGGAGTGGACGTCGCGTCGAGGGACAACGATCCCGAACTGAGGGACCGCGTGCAACGCCTGCTTGCCTTCATGGCAGAGCTCGTCAAAGCCCGCAGCGCACCGGTTCGCATCGTCGACAAACACCGTGCCGTGATGTCCCTCGAGGAGGGAAACATCAGGGCCGGTCTGAAAGCTCACGCCGCATCGGGTGAGGTGTTCCTGCGCGCACGTCGTGCTCAGCTCGAAGACCCGCCACGCCCTTCCGGTGAGTTTGCGACGTACATTCGCGGAGACATCGGCGACTCCGACATCGAACCCGCACTCGACCCGACGGCCCCCGACACCGCGGCAGGCTTCGACGCCTGGCTCACGGACTGGCGGACATGGGCGGCCGCCGACCGTGAACGACGAGCCGCATCGCATCTGTACACGTTCCTGCAGCGAACGATGCTCGACCTCGAAGACCAACCTGAATCGCTGGAACTCGTCGTCGCGTCGGGTTTGCTGCATCTGTCCGAGCGGGTTGCGGGCGCGCGGGTTCGCACGCACCTGATCACGCAGTCCGCTCTCATCGAGCGACACGGCGACTCCGGCGACCTGGTGGTCCGGCTCGATCCCGGCGCCGGCCCGTCGTTGGAAGACGTCCAGATCCTCACCGGGCTGGAGGTGTTCGACTCGTCGAGTGTCCGCGAACTGCACGACTCCCTTGTCACTCAGGTCGCATCGCCCCTCGATCCCGCCGCCCGGGCGTTCTTGAAGAGCTGGGCCGAGCGTGCGCTCACCCTGCGCGTCGAGGTCGCCGAACGTGCGGAAGAAGCATCGTCGCCCGACGCATTCGTCACCCCGTCGCCCGCACTCGTCCTGCGCAAGCGCGGTGCCCACGCACTCATCGAGTACTACAACCGCATGACCGAGGCCGCCGCCGACGAAGCGAACCCGGTACCGCTCGGTCTGGCGCAGCTCGTCGAAGCCATCGAGCCGGCAGACCGTGTCGCATGGCTCGATCGCATCGGCACGCCGTCGTCCCTCTTCACCGGGGATCCGCTGCTTCCACTACCCGCGAACGAAGAACAACGCGAGATCCTCGACCGGCTCGCCGGCGACAGCGGCGTGGTGATCGAAGGCCCACCGGGTACGGGCAAGACCCACACCATCGCCAACATCGTGTCCGCGCTGCTGGCGCGTGGCCAGCGCGTGCTGGTCACCAGTGAGAAGGCGCAGGCGCTGCGTGTACTCCGGGACAAGCTTCCGGACGAGCTTCAGGACCTGTGTGTGGCGGTGACCGACCCGGTCGACGGAGGGTCTGTGGAACTCACCCGCAGCGTCAGTGAAATCGCCATCCGCAAAGCGCAATTCAACGCGCGGCGCGCACAGGAACGCATCGACGAACTCACCACGCAACGGAACGATGCACTCGGCCGTCGAGCGACGCTGATGGAACAGATCCGGCAGGCGCGAGCCGAGGAAGCATCGGTCCATGCCGAGGTCGCTGCCGGCTACGAGGGGACGGTTGCCTCGATCGTCCGGCGGGTCCGCGCACAACGACCCAAATACGAGTGGCTGCCCGCACCTCTCCTCACCGACACCCCGCCGCTGACGGTCGACGAGCTCGTCACCCTCCATGCGCTCCATCAGCGGTCGAGCGTCGAGCGTGCGCGACGCCGGCACCAGCGCTTCCCGGAGCTGTCCCTCCCCACCCAGAGGGAACTCCAGTACGCGTGCGCGGCCGTCTCACAGGCATCGAGCGGCACCGCGAACGACGAGATGCAGGGATTGCTGCGGATACTCGAGGGGGCATCCCTCGAGGCACTCGCCCACATCCGCGAGCGGTGCGAGCAGTTGCAGGGCGCTCTGAAGGATGCAGATCGCCTCGACGCTCGAATTCGTCGCGTCGCCGACGACGTCCTGTCGGGGAAGGCTCAGCATCTGTGGGGAAAGACCGCCGAGCTCGCAGGACTCGTGCAGGCCGCGCAGGACGCCGACCGGATCGTCGGTGCCAGCTCGGTCCAGGTGCCGGTATCGGGACCGCTCGCCTTCGAGGCGTACGACGCACTCGCCCGCAAGCTGGAGGCCGGGGAGACGTGGCGTAGTGGTTTCGCTCGGTTCCTGAGAAGCGACGAACAATCTGCGGTCGAGGCGCTCGGTGAGCCGGCGACCGTCGACGGCGTCGCGGCTACCACCGCCCACACGGTGCGCATCGTCGCCGAACATCTCCGTGTGCTCGAGGCGATCCGGGTGGCGGGGGTCGTCCTGCGCGACCTGGGCATCGACATCGAGCTCGACGAGTCGCGCAGCCGTGCTGTCGGCACCCTCGCCTTCATCGACCGCGACCGCGTCATCATCGACAGTCTCGTGGCACGGGTTCGAGACGTCGAATCGGCGCTTCGCGATGTCCATCCCGGTGCGCCGCGGATCGCGAGCGTCGAACAGGCGCGGTCCATCGCGGAGTCGGCACGGGCCATCGCCGCGACGGGCACTGCGGAAGCAAGCAAGAACTGGCTCGAATCCATCGGAATGTATGTGCGGGGCCAGACTGCAGGCGGAGCGTCGCCCGAAGGACGCGCGCTCGCTAGAGCTTTCCACGAAGCGGACTTCGACGCGATCAATGCGGCGCTCGACGCGTGGGATCGCGCGGTCGGTGAACAACGCGAAGAGCTGGAACTCGTAGCCCTACAGGCGCGTTTGTCGACCGCCGCACCGGCACTCGCGCATACGCTCGGAGACAACCCGTTGAGCTTGGCATGGCCGGTTCGTCTCGCCCACATCGAGGATGCGTGGGCGTGGCGACGCGCAGACGACTGGGTGCGGCGCTTCCACGAACGTAGCGACGACGGGCAGTTCGAACGTGAACTCGACACAGTCGAGAAGGACATCACGCGTCTCACGACGCAGCTCGTCGAGGAGAAGGCGTGGAGTGCGTGTCTCGCCCGCACGACTGCCGAACAGGTCCAGGCGCTCCATTCGTACCGCGACCATGTCGCGAGTATCGGTAAAGGAACCGGGCGGTATGCGGAGCGCTACCGGGCGGCGGCGCGCGAGGCCATGCAGGTCGCGCAGGGAGCGGTGCCGGCGTGGGTGATGCCGTTGCAGCAGGTACTGGCTTCGGTTCCACCCGAACAGAATTCGTTCGACGTCGTCATCGTCGACGAATCGAGTCAGGTCGACATCAGCAGTCTATTCCTGCTGTGGCTGGCGCCGCGTGTGATCGTCGTCGGCGACGACAAGCAGTGTGCACCGAGTGCGGTGTCGCTGGGTGCACTCGACGGCGTCTTCACCCGTCTCGACTCGTACCTGCCCGACATCCCGAATTACCTGCGCGACAGCTTCACTCCGCGTTCGAGTCTGTTCTCCTTGCTGCGGTCGCGGTTCGGAAGCATCATCCGGCTGCGGGAACACTTCCGGTCGATGCCGGAAATCATCGCGTGGTCCAGCGAGCAGTTCTACGCGGACGACCCGCTGGTTCCCCTGCGGCAGTACGGGTCCGACCGTCTACCGCCACTGCGCACCACGTACGTCGAGAGTGGCGCCGTCACGGGACAGAACTCCACGTTGGCGAACCACGCCGAGGCCCATGCCCTCGTCGACACCCTCGTGCAGTGCGTCCAGGACCCTGCCTACGACGGCAAGACATTCGGCGTGGTCGTTCTGCAGGGACAGTCGCAGGTCGACGTCATCCAGAACGAACTGCTGGACCGTCTCACCCCGGCCCAGTGGGAGGAACGCAGGTTGCGCGTCGGCACGCCCCCCGATTTCCAGGGCGACGAACGAAGCGTGGTGTTCCTGTCGATGGTCGTGGCGCCCGACCAGAACATCGCCGCCATGACACGCACCGAATACCAGCGACGGTTCAACGTTGCGGCGTCGCGTGCTCAGGATCAGCTGTGGTTGTTCCATTCGCGGACGCTCGACACGCTGCGACGCACCGACCTGCGGTATTCGCTGCTCTCCCACATGCAGTCGACGTCGACGATGCCCGCCGCACCCATGCCGGACGGTGTGACGCGCGACGAACGACACGAGGCGTTCGACAGTCTCTTCCAGCAGGAAGTGTTCCTCGATATCGTCGCCCGCGGATATCACGTGAACCCGCGGGTCGAGGTGAACGGCCACTTCATCGATCTGGTGGTGACCGGTGCAGCAGGAAAGCTGGCGGTTGGGTGCGACGACGAGCGGTGGCATACGATTCCCGACCGGCAGCGCGCTGATCTGGAGCGGGAGCGGGAGCTGTATCGGAGTGGTTGGAAGTTTTGGAGGGTTCGGGAGTCGGAGTATTACCTCGACCCGGCCGTGGCGATGGCGGGACTCTGGGGCGAACTGGGGCGGCGTGGAATCACGCCGGATTGCGCGGATGCTGCAGCCCCCAATCCAGGTTCGGCACCACCGGAGTTAATCAACGGCGTTCGTTGACTGTCGAGAGGTCGCAGTAATTGTGACTCGGAGACCGCTACGCCATTCGAGTGGGAAGCGTTAGCCGAAGAGATCGAAGTACCGGGGGCACGGACGAAGTGCCGAGTAGTGACAGCCACTGACGGCCGATGTCCGCGTCGCGGTGACGGACGGCATCGCATCTCGCCCTCACACCGCGGAAACCAGAACAAATGGTCTGTAACGAAAACGTGTGCTCACTCGATGACGGGTTGTACCCCTCGTCGGATGGAGTAGTTCAGACATGAAGCGCGCCCTATGCATTGCGATCCATGCTGCCGGGTTGTCCGGATGACCGACGATGCCGCCACCCCCGAGATCGCTACTTGGGAAGGGATGGGCGACTGGCTGGTGACCTCGTTCACCGATCAGCCCACCGGTTTGATTATCGACCTGGGGCCGAATACATACCTCGTCTACGACGACGAAGAAAACGAAAGCGGCGACGATCGCGACGAGGTCGTGTGCGCGCAGGTACACGTACTTTCCAGCGGAGTGCTGATGGTGCGACGCTCACGAACCATGCTGGACAGGTTGCGTTTCGACTACCACTCGGTGGAAGAACTCGAGCTGGACCAATGGTTCTTCGACGACCATTTCGACGACTGCACGGACGGTTACATGTTCACCGTGAACGTCGGACTGGCCGCCGATGCGTGTGTGTCGTGGTTCCGCGATATGCGCGGGGCGCCGGTTTTGGATGACATCGGGTGTGACTACGAGTATCCCGCAACGCTTCCGAGTAGGCACAGCGCGTAGTGGCAGTCACGCTTGTCGGCAATGCCGCCTAAGGTTCGTGCACCACGAGTGAGTAAAGGCGAATAAATGGCAACCAACTCCTTGAAGATCACGACGTTCCCGGATGGAACGACGACCTGTGCGGTTCGCTCCCTGGCCGGTCGTCTGCTGGTGCTGACCGGCGACCTCGCCACTATCGAACCGATTGCGACCGGTGACGAGAGGATGGTCGCGAACAAGGCCTTGGTGCACAACGCCTGGGCATACGCGAAGCATGAGCTCGAATACAGGGCCGCAGTTGAGGATGACCAGCGGAAGAGTCATCGGAAGCAGGCCGACGAGCACGCGGCGGTGGCAGGCGGGATTGCGGACCTCCTCGATGACCTCACGGACGAGTCCGCAACGGCCTGGTGTTCCGGATGCTTCATACGAACGGAACACCGGAAGGTGAGGGGCAAGCGCTCCGGTGTCCGAGCGCATGTCTGCGCATCGTGCGGGGCAGCCACAGTGGGATGCGCTGCTCCGCAATGCGACCACATGGCCACGCGCGGAACCGGTTCATTCCGCATCCCACGGTATTGCGCCGAGCACCGGCACGACATTCCAAGTTTTGAACGTGCAACGGACACAGTAGAAGGGCCGGAAGATTACGAGAAACTTCTGAAGTACGACAAGCCAAACTTGAGCCGGGCCACGAAGCTTGCGGCTGCAGGGATACTAGCCGCGGGTATGGCAGTCCCCGGTGGCATCGCCGCGGCGCCGGCTGTCGGCGGTGCCATCGGTGCGATGATGGGCTACGGCGGTGCGGTAGCAGCAAACGTTGGTCTCGCATTCCTGGGCGGTGGTGCGGTTGCGGCGGGTGGACTCGGTATGGCGGGTGGCGCGTACGTGGTCGCGGCAGTAGGTGCTGCGCTCGGTGGAGCCCTTGGTGCCGGTATCACCAACGCCTATGTCAGAGAAGACAAATCTTTCGATATCGAAAAATTCCGTGACGGCGTAGGTACCCCGGTTATCGTCACCCGTGGATTCCTGAACGAATCAAGTGCGGACTGGCGCGCCGCAGTGGAATTCGTCGACCGACGTTATCCCGACGCGCCGATCTACAAGCTCAACTGGGGAAGCAAGGAGCTTGCTGCTCTGGGTGCCCTGATCTTCAAAGGCATGGGTGTCAGGCACGGGGCCGTCGCTGCGGCTCGGATGGCTGCAAAGGCGAGCAAGAGGGCCGCCGTAAAGCTTGGCCCGGTCGCACCGGTAATGATCGCAGCGGACATGGCAAAGAACCCGTGGCACACAGCCATGGTTCGTGCTGACCGCACAGGCGTTGCGCTCGCAGGCATTCTCACGAGAACCGAGATTCCGAGTTACCACCTCGTAGGACACAGCCTGGGCGCCCGCGTCATGATCACCGCAGCACGGACACTTGCGACGCAGAAGGGTGCACCCCGTATCGACACGATTCACGTCGTTGGTGCGGCAATCGGACGCAAGGGTGACTGGCGGACGTTGAATAGCGCAGTCTCGAACAAGGTCCACAACTATTTCTCGGAGCGGGACTGGGTGCTTCGCTACGGGTACGCAGTTGCCCAAGGCGGAAGTGTTGCGGCCGGGTTAGCCGGATTCGGAACGTCGTATCCGAACATTGTCGACCACGATGTCTCCCATTGCGTGGATGGCCACTCAGGGTACTTTGCCAACGTCGAGCCTGAATGAGTAGGGAGAAATTGGGGCGGTGCGCACCCGCTTAACTTTGGCGTGCGGGTAAATTCCTTGGCCTAATGCGCAATCGCGATCATGCGCCGCCCAGCTCAAGAGCGTTCGGAAGCCCCATCCTCAACCTTCAGCCTTCAGCAGGTCTGCAGTTTTGCACGATCCGGGGACTTGGAATCGATCGTGAATGTCACTCGGGTCGAGCGCCCCGATCTTCGATCCGTGGGCCACGACTCGACGAACGTCTCCGCTGACTCGGGCGCGGCGGACACGCGCACGTTGTCGGAGCCTGTCGATGTCGGCAGGCCGCCGGGAAGGAGTCGTGGTCCATCAATTTTGCCGAGATATCGAACCTCGATGTGGCCGTTGCCCAACACGCAGGACAAATCCGCCATCCCACCCGCGACGGCCGAACAACGATGGCGGAGTTATGGCACGAATCGGCATAGATCTGTTTCCGGAGACTATGGAAAGAGATCTGTCTGTACTTCGATTGAATGATCACCACCACCGACAGGCGTCTGATAATTGTTTGGTTGATCGGTTTGACCCAGTCCCGGGCGTTGCCTATGCACCGCCAACCCTTGTCTGCACTTAGGAGGACACGAATGCAAGAATCCGCCGAGGTTTCCCTCCGACTCGGAAGTCATGATCGATTCAGCTTCGACCCGTCGGATCTACACCTAGATCGCTTGCCTCGTGAAGGCGGGAGTGACAGGTGTGAGAGAATAACCTCACGAATCCTTCGGTGGACGTCCCGATTCTCGATCGTAGCCGTTTCTTCGATCGGAGTTATTCTTGTCTTCCTTGTGATTCCAACGGCTGTTCGGGCCAGTTCTGAATCCGCCGATGGTTGGAATCCGAAGCCTCTATTCGGGCTGCTCATTCTCGCGCTGCTGGCCGCTGCACTTATCGCTGCCCACAAGCACGCGATGAAATTCGTTGAAAGTCATATGGCAAACGGTGAAAATAACGCTTCCTATCCCCCTCTTCCGATTGTTGCTGATTCCCATATTCGCGCGGCGCGCCATATTGAGGTCGGCACATCAGAGAATAGTAGTTCCCGAATTTCGTCCGGCAAATTATTTCTTTGTTCGTCAGCTTCTCTGATTCAGAGGATTCAACACAGCATTAATCAGAGCGGCATCGTATACGAGAATTCCGTGATCAGTAGCATGGAAATCCCTTCCAATCTTAGCCATGATTTCGTGATAATCGCGTCCGCGTGCGCGAAGGGAAGCATGCTAGACTCCTTAAATGTAAAAGTCGACGGTGACGATGTGTCAACGATTCCTGCATTTGAGAGTAATTCTCTGCAGGCTGGAATACTCACAACGTGGCGGCAAGAAATAGCCCCCTTCGAAATAGAGCCATGGCGAGACCCAACCTGGCTTGCGCTAATGTCCGCGGTGTGTTCAGACTCTCCGGTAATGGCCGATGCAAAATCGTTGATTTGGAACAATCGCAGGAAAGAATTTGAACTGGGCGACAACAATCCAAGTCTGCAGAATCTATTGGACTTTGAGGCCCGGCGGATGTCGAGTCTTGGCGCGAGTTCTGCGGCTGCCTCGCAACTCCTGATTGCGATCGAGGAATTGGCGAACCTAAACATACTATGGTGCCGACCTGATTCGAGTACGAAAGAAAGCGCAGATAATCTAAGCCTGCGCTTAGAAGTATCCTTTCGCAGACATCTTGAGGCAGCCGCGCAAAGCTGGTATGAGCGACTGCGAGTGGGGTTTGGCCTAGTCCCTAGGAGCTTCGCGATCACAATGCCCTTGTCGCTTCGTGCAGCAAGTTATCATCTCGACTTCGCGACCCCTGAGGGCATGTATCTGTATGACATCACTATAGGGATTGAGGCTGCTTCAATCGACCATTTCGGTTCCACACCGGCTCACCCGGCAACTGGTTCCACAGCGGCCCACCCTGCAACTGGTTGGGCCGTCGCCCGTCGGGACGTAACACACTCCGCCCGCGGGGAAGCGAATCCCGTCTTGCGGGCATCTCGCACTGGTTCTGGATTTGCGCACGTTTATTGCAGGGGGGTCGGTGATCTAGTGCTGCGGTCCCGATCAGATGCCAAAGATTCGCGCAATATAGTTCCGACGGCGAAATTCGAATTCAGAGAGGTTCCACCGGGTAATTTGCTGTGGGCGATCCTGCTGGCTATTTATCTAACCGGTCTTGCGTGGTTCGTAGGCTTCGGATTCGACGCGGTGTTTCCGGCCGAAGGGCAAATGAAGCCGATTTGGAACACGGTGCTTTTCGGGCTGCCGGCAGTCCTCTCCGGCCTGGTAGTAGCGAAGTTCACTGGAGGGCAAATTCAAACGGCGTCTCTACCCACGTTCGTTGCGATCGTGTGTACCGTATTGGATGCGATGTTCCTAATCATAGTCGCGGCATTGCTTTCTATGGGTCTGTGGAGTTGGAGGTGGGACGGCGAGGGGTTGTTAATTCCAAATATTGAGGTTGTGCCGTGGGCGCTGGTCATGATCCTGACCGGGACTAACTTGTGCATCATTGCAGTCATGATGCTGATGCGGCATCGCAGGTATATGCGTAGCTTGCAGATGTAGTGATCGAATTCTATTGCGTAAAAGCGATCGATGGGTTATGATTGATTAAATGTGCACCTAACCTGGGGGCGACGATGGCTGATTCAATCGAAGTTCGGGTAGTTAATCGGCTTGCGGGCGAGACAACGTGGGACGCTCTTGCCAGAGGTTTACGTCAGCGGGAAGGGCTTCATCATGCCGTGCTGGAGGGGGGAGATGCATTTATAGCAGCCTCAAGCCATGTTGATATCTCCGATATGGAAGACTTTCGAGGTTCTGTTGATTCTGCGCGCCAAAGTTTAGTGGCAATGAAGAAGCGCCGTGGCATCATCGATTAACGCTGTGCGTGAAGGGGATTCTAAGTAATCCGCAGTGCGGCGAATTTGCGTGCTCACCGATACCGCTTTGGGTCGATAGAGGATATCGCACTAATCGCAGGGCAGCGTTTTATGTTCTTGTCGTAGAATATTCGACAGTGGTGATTCGTGAATTTCTTTTGCGCGCTTGCGGATAGCGCCATGGTTTCCTGACTCCGCAACGTGGTCACATATTCGGGGAGAGCGAATTCCTGTATCTGATGTGTCAGGCCCGTAGGTACGTTTACGCATAAATTATCTGCCCAAGTAGTCATTGAATCGATTGGTTTTTAGGTCCGATGGTCGTGATTGACTCGCATTGAATCTCAGTCGCTACGTAACGGGTACTTGTGTGAGGCTGACATACCCGTTCGCCTGTTTAAGACATGCTCGACTGTGCACGCGAGCCTTGTCCCTTTTGTTTCGGAGATTGACGTCGGCTTCCGTGATTATCGTGCGTTCACAAGCGTTAACCGGATGAAGCGCGTGGCCATGATTTCGTGGCACGGATGTCTGTTTTCACCAGGATTAACAGATGAATCGCTACGGTCCGTGGGTCCGTGTGGGTCGATCGACCGTCGTCGGCGGATGGAAAATCCTGCGAGCAGTATGGTAAAACGCGGGCTTCTCAGGTCTGCGATTTGTAGACATGTCTTTCACGGCGATGGGGCGAGACCAGGGATTGAGCGCGACCTTGTCGCACTTTCAACTCGGCGCAAGCGAAAATATCCGTTTGATTCTGAATCGAAAATATGTCCCCTCCGTGTCGCTTCCGCCATGGGTGTCCCGTTTGCAACTAGGTGTATGAGCTCATGACGTTGGCGACGCCTGCGTGGAGTCGGACGATGGTGGCTGTTTCCGGCGGCAGTGTGAGGTCGATGGTAGTTGTGGACATTCCAGACCGCGAGGGCCTCGGAGCGGTGTTGCTCGGAGGTCCATTCGCGGGCGTAGAGAACCTCTCGGCGAGGATGCGGTTGTAGCGCTCGACCTTGCCGTTGTGGCGCGGGGTGTAGGGCCGGATGAACTGGTGCCACATCCCGGCGAGGGTCCGGGGCGAACACGGTCGAGCGGTAACAGGAACCGTTGTCGGTGACCACGCGAGTGAACCGGGCGATGCCGTGCACGGCGAAGAACGCTCGGGCCCGGTTGATGAAACCTACTGCCGTAACACCTTTCTCGTCCGGTAAAGCTTCGGCGTAGGCCAGACGGGAGAACCCGTCGACGATCGAATGCAGAAAGACGTAGCCGGTGCGGGTGCCGCGCTTCGTACCGCGATCGACGGTCTTGGCGCGCTCGCTGACCCGGACGTGGATACGCCAACCGCCGCCGTCGGGGATCCCGCCGACTTTCTTGATATCGACGTGCACCATGTGGCCGGGGTACCGGGCGACGATGGCGATCGCAGGTTTGTGGTTCTCGGCGCCGCTCGGGTCGAGGAAGCGCCGGCGGTTGATGCCCAGACGCACCAGCCATCGTCCGACGGTCGAGACCGACACCCGATGTCCCCCGGCGGCGAGTTCGCCAGCGATGCGGCGGGCGGTCCATTTCTTGTCTCGGCGCAGCTTCTCGATCGCGGTGACCAGCTCCGGTGCGAGGGTGGTGGCCTGGTGGTGCGGGACGCTCGTCCGGTCGAGCAGGCCGGCTTCGCGGCTGGTCCGGTACCGTTTCACCCACTTCGGCAGACACTGGCGGGAGATGCTCGCCTCGGCTATGACATCGCCAACTGTCGACAGACACCGCCAACCGCGGGCAGACTTGCTGGCCGCAGACCCTCAATGGAGCGCGGAGTCCCCACGTCGTTGTTGTGTCATTCGTTACCTACACGGAGCAGTGCTGAGCACTTGCCGCTCCAGGTCGCTACCAGTTCATCCCGCGCCCGGCTTGCCGCAACATATAGCAACGACCGTTCCCGAAGCAGCGCTTCGTCCTTCTCATCTTCCGGCACCAATCGGAGTGAGGCGAGAGACGGGACGTGGGCCTCGTCTACGCCGGCGAGGATGACGCGAGAGAATTCCATCCCCTTGGCTCGGTGCATGGTCAATACCTGAACGTGGCCGGAGGAGGGTTGGTTGTCTTCGAGCGCGCGGGCGTCGATGCCTCGTTCTCCGAGCGCACGGACGAACCGACCGCGCTCGTCCAATCCTCGGGTGAGCACGGCGATGGTTTCAGGTTCGATGCCGTCATCGATCCACTGTCGTACCTGTGCTGCTACTCTCTCGAGTTCTTCTGTCTGGGAAGAGCATTCGACCAGGCGTGGGTTGGGTCCGAGACGAGCGGAGCGATACTCGGTGGTGGATTCCTCACCCTGTTCAAGATCTTTGTATTCGGCGCCGGACAGAATCCCGACAGCGAAATGCAGGTTTTGCGCCGTGGTGCGGTAGTTCAGTGTCAACCGCCGGGACCGACCCACGATCTTGATGCCGAGCCGGCCGAGCACGACGGGCTGGCCGTAGATCCGCTGGTGGGAGTCCTCCGCGATGAACAGGTCGTTCGGCCCCTCGGGCACCAGTGCGCGCAGCAGCGCCCAATGTGTGGCGTGTAGGTCTTGGGCTTCGTCGACGATGACGTGGTCGGCGATATACCCGCGGCCTGCTTCGTGTTGTATGCGCAGGTGTTCGGCAGCTACTGCGAGCACCTCTGGGAAGCTGAGGGTGCCGTCCATGCGGCTGTGTCGCCGGTACCCTTCGATGAGCTTCCACACGGCAAGACGCTGCGGCCGGCTCAAACGAACTCCGCGCCCCGGCCTCGCTACTTTGGCGTACTGCTCGAGTGTGGTCACCTTGTTGGCGAGAACTACCGCGACGTATTCGTTTTCGAGGAAGTTCGGCGTGGACAGTTTGGCGTCGAGACCACTGTCGGTTGAATCGATGACCTCGCGCCACACCACGTCGGAGCGAGTGCGGGCATGGCCGAAGTGGTACGCCGCACCCAGGACGGCTTCACTGGCCGGACCTAGATCATCAGCCTGGTCCAGCACAGCCTTCGCGAGAGCGTCGACGCCCCGCACGTAGACCCCCGGTTTCCCGAGCTTGGGCGCGATAGGGATGTTGGGGTCGAGGAAGCGCAGGTCCGCTTCGATACCGAGAGCGAGGGTCTTGTTGTAGGTCGTAAGGATTATCCGCGCATCGGGGTTCTGCTTGCCAAGGTGCCGGGCGCGATGGATCGCTACGACGGTCTTGCCGGTGCCGGCTCCGCCGGACAAGCGGAACGACCCGCTTTGATCCTTCTCCGCGTAGGTCCGCTGCTCGGGATGCAGAAATGTGCGCCAAGCGCCGAAGTCGCCGCTCTCGATGACGCGGCGTAACTCCTCGTCGTCTTCGATGTAGGCGAACTGCATCTTCGAGGCGGGACGGTCGAGTGCCTCCAGGATCTGCTGATCCTCGTCGAGTGAGGAGTCGATCGGAGTCTCGGTGAATCCGTGCTTGGCACGGATCTCGTCGATGCTGATCCCGGTGATGAGTTCGAGCAGTGCGCTGCCCTCCCATTCCAGAGCCTTCTCTGCGATATGCAGGACGGCGTCCTCGTCGGGGGCGTCCATTGCGAGTTCCGCGATTGCCGGGTCGATACCGAGCTTGTCCGTGAGATCCGCGAGAGTGAAACCGAGACCGAGCAGATAGGGCGGGGTATCGGCGGATTTCGCAAGTGCCCGGTCGAGTTCGCCGGTGGGATCGGGCACGACCACACGCTTTTTACGGTCGGCTGTCCCGTCGAGTTCTCCGATGATGCCTTCGAGTGCGCCGTTGATGGGATTGACTCGAAGTGTGGAACGCCCGGCGAGGCTGATTGCTTCGTCGTGCGGCCAGGTGCCCATGTAGATGTACGTGGGGTCGCCGAATTGGTCCTCGACGCGGAAGAGAATCGCACGATAATGCAGATCGACCCGTCCGGTGCGGACCCGGGGATCAGCGGCGACCTGGAGTGGCTCGATATGCAATCCGGATGCGGTGTCGTCGGCGCTGAGCTTCTCGAAGAAGTCCATCACCTTGTTTTTGACGGACCGGTCGAGCTTCCGCATCGCTTTGTTGTTCGACGCGATGACCAAATTCGCCACTTATAGCACCCCGTTCGTTTTCAGCACTGCGACAATCTGTGCCGCGTCAGGTCGGCACAATGTCCACCCGGTGTCGGCCATCGTAGTTGCCTCGGTTCCAGATTCCTCGAGCAGCACACCGATACGGTGGCCCTCCCACGCGAGGTCGAGCACTTCGCCTTCCTCGGTCTCGTAACCGAGTTGAGGTAAAGGAACCCGTGGGTCGGTGGAGGCGATCGCTCTGATGAGAGTGCGTTCAGCTTCCGACACCGTCTCGTCGAGCAGCGATTGCCATTCGGGGGGCAGTGGCTGCTCATCGCCGGCTCCGATGGACACCGGCGCGGGAGAGGATTCGAGCAGTGACCGTGTAGTGATGCGGTGACGATCGGCGATACCCAGCCAGTTCGACAGGCGCAGCCATTCCTTCCAGGCGCGACCGTCGAGGTTGTCGAGGACGTCGTCGCGATCGTCGAGCGCGAGGACCGCGGTGGCCGACCGGTCAGCGCGTGAGGTGGCGGCGGCCACCGTAAGCGTGCCCTCTGCGAGCGACCAGCATACGTCCGCACCACTGTCGGTGAAGGGGCGGGAACCCTTCAGGGCGGCGAGAGCGGACTCCAGTATCGACTCGGCAGTCGAGCGAACGCGATTGTGGCTGCGGACGAACAGATACGGCAGTGCGCGGCCGAAGGCCTCCCACGACGCGATGTCCGGGTCGACCATGAACTCGAGCAGCTGCGTCACCGGATCCTTGGCGAGCAGCTTCAATAGTGCAGGCCGCACATGGAAGTGTGTCGTGACCACCTTGGCTGCGTTCTCGTCGAACCACGACGGGATCTGCTCGTCGCTGCTTTTGAAACGCTGCAGATCCTCGTGCCCGAAGGACCACACCATATAGCCGGACTCACGTAGCCCGGCGCGTTTGTGCGCGTCGTCAGCAACACGGTTGCAGCCGGGTGAGGCGTGGAAAGCGCGCCCGTCGGCGAATATCGCAATCGGCCGGATCGAGCTGTCGGTGGTTTGGAGCACAAAATCCGGTTTCACCGTGCCCAGCAGTACCTGCGGGACGAGCGACCAACGGCGAACCTTCTTGCCTTGGAGCGTGATGGTCGCAGACGGGCCGTAGGTGCCCGGTTTCTCGACGACGGCCGCACCCATGGATCGCAGCCGGCCGATGAAAGCGGTGTAGAAGTCCTTCTCCAGGAACGATTCGTCACTCGCGGGCGGTACCGGTGGCGCCTCCTCGGTGATATGGGCATTCCAATCGTCGAGGTCGGGTTCGGAGTGCGCTCCCACATCGAGGATGTCGTTGAGGACCTTCAGGGCGGTGGTACGCGAAACCTTGTCCAGTTCGTGCGGCGGAGCGAAAGGCAGCAGGCATCGGTGGCAGGCGAGGCGTTCCTCCCCGCGGCACGGACATTCGCGGACTACCTTTCGGGCAGCGGCGAGCATTGCGTGGACCTTCTCCGGGTCGGCGAACTCGGCGAGATAGCCGGTGCCGCCGGGCACGGTGTCGTGGATGAGCAGCGCGCGCCGGTCCGGGGCGCGCAGTGCGTCGCTGATGGTGGCGACGGCGAGGTGCTCGGGGGAACCGCCGATCACCTGTCGCAGACCCAGCAAGAGGGCGGCACTGAGACTCGGATGTGCGAAGTTGTCGTATTCGAGTTCGGGCGGCAGGTGCAGTAACACGCCCTGGGTGCGCAGGCTACGGGCCAGGGCGATCTCGCGGACGTCCTCGGCATCGGCCTTGCGGAGCCGGCACCAGGTGCGGTGCTCGTACGGGTCGTTGCGGCCCGCCGCCGTGTCGAGTTGCCCGCACGCCGCGCATACACGGAACAGGCCGGTTGCCGATTCCTCACCGGCGATGATGCGTTTCTTGCCCTGGGAGGTGCGCTTACCGAGGTTGAGCCACCGAATGTCGAGACGGCGCAGGTATTCTGCGCCGAACTCTCGACCCTGCACGAACCAGGCCCGGCCGACATGTGCAGGATCTATGTCCGCAGCGACCGCGACGTTGAACGGTTCGCGGTGCCGGTCGTCGCGGCTGTCGCTGATGGCGGCCTCGTCACGGCGCACCTCCGCAGACACCCTTTCCATCTCCACCACATGCAGGCGCTGGCTGACATCCGAGATTGCGGTGTTCTTGCAGCGGGGACAGGAGGGGACGAGCTTGGGCTCCGCACCTGCGGGGCTGATCCCGACCCATCCGCACTGCGGGCACACCTGCCACGTGTGGATGTTCGATTCGCCGGTGCCGAGGTCGACCGCGTCGATCTTGACCGCCAGGCCTTGGGCGTAGAAGGTTGCGCCGGGGGCGAGTTCGGTGAGTGCGATCCGCGAGCCACGCTGGTAACTCATCGAATCGCCCATGTAGGCAGAGCTGTCGGGGTCGATCCAGGAGACGCCGACGTCGAGGGTCACCGAGTCGTCGAGCAGGGTGTAGTTGGGAAGCACTCCGTACGCCTCGAGGACCGAAATCCAGTACTCGTCGGTGATCGAACGGATCTGAGAGGCCAACAGTTTCCGAGAACCCTGTGCGGTGCGCAGGGCACGCCTGTCGTCGTCCGTGGCGGCGGGAGAATCGGATCTGCGTTCGAGCTCGGGCATCTGCTGCTCGACCGCATTCTTGCGGGCGGTCAGCTCGGTGAGATCCCGGTTCCACCGGTGCACGGTGTGTCGCAGGTGTTGCACGAGGCCGCTGGGCTCGCCGGTATCGGCTGGAGTGGCCCAGGAGAGCAGGGCTGCCTCGGCGTCCTTGCTGAGCAGCCCGCCGAACTGATCGAGGAATTCGGTGGTCAGAACTGCAGAATGAGTGTCGGCGTGCTCGATGACGTCGGCCAACCAACTGCCGTCGTCGAAACTGCCGAGTGCGGCGCGGGCGTCCTTTGGCGCCACCTTCTGCGGGTCGCGGGCGAACCGGTCCAGGAGGTGCGCAACATATTGACGTTGCAGGATCTCCTCGGCGTTGAGGAACGTCGCCGGTGGACGCACCTCGCCCTGGATTACCGACAGCGGATCGAACAGTTTCGGCAGATGTTCACCGCGGCCGCGCACGTAGGCGAGGACGAGGGAGTTGCCGGTAAGGCGGCCGGCGCGGCCCACCCGCTGAAGGTACGACGACACCGACCGCGGCAGTGAGCCGAGCATGACGGTGGACAGGTCGCCGATGTCGATGCCCATCTCCAACGTCGGAGTGGCGACGAGCACGTTCGGAGCCTGAGGGTCGGCGCCGCCTTTCTTGAACGCCGTCTCGTATTCGAGCCGTGTCTCGGTGGGCAGCAGTGAGGTGTGTTCGCGCGCCACGACGCGCTTCATCTCCGACGAGTTGTACAGGTTGCGGTAGAAGTTCTCGTTCCGCGGCGCTCGGCGCAGGTTGCCCGGGCAGCGCACCAACAGGCACGGCGCGCCGTCCATCTCGTTGACGACGGTGGCGCTGCCGGGCGCGGGCGTCTGGCACACGTCGCACACCAGCAGGTGCTTCCGATTCTCGAGGTCCCCGAGGCGCGGAGCGCTGACCTGCACGGTGGTGGGCGCCAAGCCGTAGACGGTTGTGCCCGTTTCGGTGGTGACGGTTTCGAGCACCCTCTGCTCGGTGAGCAGTGCGAACAGTGCCTTCGCGAGAAACGCTCCGTCGTACGGTGAGACGTCCAGGCACCGCGACGCCCACCGTGCATACCAGGACGCCGGCGAGGTGATCGAATCGAAACCTTCGGGGAGCGAACGTGATCCGGATCCGAGCGCGGGGAAGGTCGGCGCGGGTCTGCCCTTGGGGAAGGCGGGCATGCCTTCACCCTTGGGGCGCCCGGTCCAGACGTGATACCGGTTGGCGTTCTTCTCCAGGTAGCGACGCAACCATTCGTGATGGATACCGCCCTGGGTGCGGATGCGTTCGACGGTGCCGCGCACCCACCTGGCCAGGGCCTCACGATCGAGGATCGGCGGATGGGCGGTGTCGCCCAAACTCATTTGATCGCCGCGAGGGTCGTCGAACATCGTGCGCTGCTCACCCGGCGCGAAACTCTCGGTGAGCTTCAACTGGACGTGCTCGGTGTTCTCGGCTGCGAGCCGGCCCAGGGTGGCGGCTCGACCCGGCGCCCCGAGATACACCTCGGCGACGACGCTGCCGGTCAGTTCGAGGGTGCGACCCGTGCGGGATTGCAGACCGAACTCGAGGTCGATGTCGAACTGCAGACGGCGCTTGGCCTTCTTTTCCGCCGCCCGGCGGGAGCTGTGGTGGGCACCGGCCTTCCAGAACGGGGAGAACTCGTCGCGGTCCACGATGTCCGGGGCGAGCAGCTGGTAGCGGCGGATCGGATCGTCGCCGGCGCGGGTAACCACGGCCTGAGCGAGCTCGGTCAGATCGAGCGGACCGGCAGACAATGCGCCGCGCAGCGTGGAGCGCAGGCTCAGGCTGTGGGAGCGGGCCTGTACGAATCCGGCCCGGTGCGCAGCGTCCTGGACGCTGTCCGTGAACATCAGCGCCTTCTTCTCGCCGGCGTCGAGATCCTTGTCCCCGAACAGATTCGACAGGGTAACCGACAGCTGGGTGGCAACGGCACTGCCGAGGAATCGGATACCGTCGTCGACGCCGCACGCGGGGCACACATCCTTCGTGGACTTCTCGTCCGCCTCGGGCCCGGTAAGTGTGAGAATCGGCAGCACCCGGCCCGCGAGCATGTCTGCGCTGTCCGATTCCGGTGCGGTGTCCAGAATGTCGCGATGATCGATGTGAAACCAGCGTAGCCCCTCCACGTCCCGATCTGCCTGGGCCTCGCTGTGTGCGGCGATCAGGGCACGAAAGCGAGAGGCGCCGGCGGCGTGGTCGGCGCGGATCGCCTCATCGGTGACGTCGAGGGCACTACCAGTGGGGCCGAGCCGCGCACCCCACCCCGATCGGCCACAGTTCCGGCAGAAGATCGCCGGCAGGTAGAGCTCGTGGTCGCCTTCGGTGTCGCCGTCGTCGGACCATCGGTAACCGGCGGTGGTGTGCACGACGCGATCGATGCGACTCAACTCGCGGATCCACAGGTGCACATCCACATTCAGTGCAGCACGACCTACCTCGGCGCGCACGTGGGACAGCAGCGCGAACAGGTAGTCAAGGAAGCGTTGCTGAGCGGTTGCGGCGCGGCGGGCATCACGCTCACGTGCGGACACGGGGAACACTCGGGTTGCGAGGTCGGCGAGGGAAATCGCGTCGGTGGCCTGCTCGAGGACGGTTGCGACCAGGCGGTGTCCCTTGAGCAGATCGAGCACCTCGTCGGGGCTGCTCATCACCTTCAGGTCGGCGTCGGTGAGGGCGCGATCGGCCTCGATGTCATCGGCGCGCTCATACAGTTCCGCGAGCACGGCGCGGGCGATGACGACGTTGTTGTCGCGGCCGGGGGTGTCCGCCGCGGCGGCCTTCGAGATGCGGTCGACGGCGTCGACGACCACCGGATCGACGGGGCGGTAGAGCCGGTCGAGGTCAGTACGACGGTCCGCGAGCCACTGCTCGGTCGTGGTGCGGGTTTCCCCGATCACCGCGTCCTCGTCGAATTTCTCCCCGAACACCGTCTGCGCGAAGCCGAGCATCGCAGTCGGATCGGTCTTCGAACCCAGGGTTGCGGAGGTGGCGACGGGCGTGAGCTTTCCGAGGGGTCGGGCGCGATCGGTATCGGTGACTTTCGAGTTCTCGGTCCAGTGGCTCTTGAGCGTCAGCCCGAGCCGGCGTAGTAGCATCGCGACGTCGGTGCCTTGCGCACCGTCGTAGGTGTGGAACTCGTCGAGGACGATGTACTGCAACGATTCCGCCGACAGGCGCCACAGCGGTGCATCGGCGGGACGCAACAGCAACTGGTCGAGCATCTTGTAGTTGGTGAGCAGGATGTCCGGCGGCGCATCCCGCATCAGGGTGCGGTCGGTGATGAGACCGTGCTCGGACACCCGGGTTCGTCCCCCGGCGGATTGCTGGCCCGTATAGAGACCAGCGGTGACACCACTGAGCTCGGAGTGCTCGGTGATGAGGGCGGCGAGCCGTTCGGCCTGGTCGTTGGCCAGCGCATTCATCGGGTACAGGATCAGTGCTTTGGTCCCGGTGAGGCCGGCCTTCTTCGCCCGCAACACATGGTCGAGGATCGGTATGAGGAACGCCTCGGTCTTACCGGATCCGGTGCCGGTCGTGACCATGGTCGGTTGCGGCCGAGTCTGGAACTTTGTCGATAAACGTTCGAACGCTCGAGCCTGATGACCGTAGGGTGTGAATCCGTCGGGCCACCAGTCGAGATGCATACCCCAGTTACCACTCGCCGGTGCGAATGGTAAGCGCAACCGCACGTAGGGGCCCTTGAACATGCCGTGGTCGGGATCGCCGATGAAGTCGGTCAGGGCGCCCTGAGCGTCCGGATCGGTCAGCGCGAATGTGGTGGCGAGATAATCGGTCAGCCCTTCGCACAGGTGTTCGGCCTGCAGTGTCGGCAGCAATGCCCCCATGACTCGCTCGCGATCCTTTCACGCTTCGATAATTCGTCTGCGACCCGATCATCGCACCTTCCGTGCGTTGATTTCCGCGTCCTCTACCGGTGCCCGGCCGGACCGGGCAGATGAGCGCGGCGGTTCTTGCCGTGCATCCACGCGATCATGTCGAGCACCCGAACGGTCGGGACGGTGCTCTCGAGGCCGGCCGCATCCCGAAGGGCAAGCAAGCGGGTGTGCAGCTGGGAGCCGTCGGCACGTAGTGCGCGGCGGGTCGGCTCGAGATAGGCGCGTTCGGTGCGAAGGACATCCGCAACCACGGAGTCGTAGATCGGATACAGCCGGGGACGTTTGCGCGCGATCAGCTTGGACGCGGTGGTGCGGCCCACACTCGGCACGGTGCGCAGAGCTTCATCCAACCGCCACACCGGTGATGCAGGGGTCATCTCGTCCTTTTCGTCGGCGAGGTCGCGGTCCGGGCCGACCGCGGTGAGCAGTGCGCCGAATTCCTCACGCCGCTCACCGAGCAGCATCCGCGCACCTTCACCCGAGACCCGGACCGACAACAGTGTCACCGCCACGAGATCGTCGGCAGTGAAGACATCGACGTCGCCGGTGCGTGTGCCGGTGGAATCCCATATATCCCATTGCACCCCTGTGCGTGTGTGGCCCCGGTCGTCCTTGCGACAGTACTGCCGGAGCAGGTTCACCGCGGCGGTGTCGTCGGCGTGTTGAAGTGCAGGAGGCAAAGTGAGCATGCCCGTCAGTTCCTCCTGGATACGCCGCGAGCGGTGGGCCGTGCTCTCCGCACCGAGCCGGTACTCCGGACGGGTGGGGAATCGGTCTTCAGCGTCACGCCGAGGTCGGTCAGGACTCGGCGGACGGTGCCGGCATGGCGGGTCAGCACCCACCCCCTGTCGGCCCGTGACTCCGCGAGCGCCGTCAGCACCCGTGTCTCGGCGTACGGCAGCGGACTCGTCGGTCGAAGTCGGATTTCGTGCTGCGTTTCCGCCCAACGGACCACGGTCGGGTTCCCGGCCTCGAGGTCCAGCCCGTACATGAGCCGGCGGACATCGTGCGGATCCTGTTCGCGCACGCCGACTACGATCCCCGCACGGAGCTCGGCGACGAAGAACTGCGTCCAGCCGCCGAGTGCGTCCACCCGCGCGAGATATCGTCCGTGAAGGCTCGGGTCGGCCTCGAACCAGCGCTCGGACTGGCGAGCGCCGGGATGTGCGTGGGCCGGCACGTAGAAGCGGAGGGCGGAAGCCTCGAGATCCTCCGGAACCGCATCGAGACTGTCGGTGAGAAGACTCTCGGTCCAGGCCCTCAACGAGCGGCGAGGCCGACGCACCCAGTCGTCGAAGCCGATGACCGGCAGACCCACGTCTGCTGCCCTGATATGTCCCGTCAGTATTCGCCTCGCACCGTCCGGAGCTACGGCGCTTCGCAACCTTGTGTCGAGGTGGCGCAGAGGTACACCGCTCACCAGCAGCTGGCTGTCCGGATCGGTCGCATCGAGTTGCACTATGCACCCGGGAACGGCCAGCCACTGGCCGCGGGGTAGTGGGGCAAGATCTCCGATCCCCGCGAGATCTTCGATCCTGCCTCTGAGTACGTTTCTGCGGGCGGCCGCATCGACGTCGCCGTCGTGGAGCGCCGCGTCGAGGCCGACGGTCCGGTCGAGTAGCGTTCGCGTCGATACCGGTGCACGACCTCCCGTCGACGCCCATGTCACGGCACGTAGCAGTTCGTAGCCGAGTTCGGCGGATGGAGTGCCCATGGGGAGGCCGAGCGCCCTACGCACGTGCTGTGCAGCAGATCCGGGAGGAAGCTCGTCGATACGCGGTGCTCCGGTGATCATGCGAACCGCCGCTGGAAACGTCGAGCGAGGTGATGAACTGCTCGGCGTCGCTTCGGATCCTTCGAGCCATCGAACTCGAGCGCGATGTCGATGGCATCGGTCAGTTCTGAGCCGGACAGACTCGAGGCCAGTGCCGGTACGAGTACGCACTCCACGAGTGAGGAGACGACTCCTCCGTCGTTCTGAAACTCCGCGAGTCCGGCAGCGAACCTGCGCGCGGTGCCGAGGACTCCCTCGTCGATCTCGCAGTAGTCGCCGAGCTTTGTCGCCATCTTGGAGATCGTCGACAGTATCCGGGGTGAAGCAGACGGCAACGGTGTCCGGTCGATGACCGTCGGTCGTACGCGCCGCAACGAGTCGGGCACCGCGTGCGGAACATCGATCGCCACCGCGAATCCCCAGATATCGGGGCTCAACTGAGCTGTCGTGGTGCCGGCAGCAGCGGTCGCTGCAACAACGATGTCCGGATGCGGTGTGACGAACGGTGTTCCGACGATCTGCCGCGCCGCGTGCGGAACGACGATGGTCCGATCGGGAGTCTGCAGCCACGGCAATAGGTAGGACTCGGTCGGTGCCTGGTTGAACGATTCGAGCACGAGCATGCCGGCACCACCAGCGCGCACACCTGCATCGGCACCCAGCAGCAGACCGGTATGCATCCGCGTCATCGCTGGATTGGACGACCGGATGCCGATGAGGTCGACAGGATGGAGGAAGTCGTGTGCAACGGAAAGGGTTGCCACCCGCGCGCCGAACGCTGCGGTGGCATATGCCGACAGCGCCGCAGAACCGCCGTTGCCTGCCACGATGGGAATGATCCCTGCGCGAGCCGCAGCATGAAGCCGGATCAGCGCGGTCGAGCCGACACCGACGGCGTCGGCAGCACCTTGGAGTACTTGCGTCACAGGCCGGTCCTGTGGAACCGGACGTGCCCGGACGGTCGTGAACGGGTTGGCCGTCGAGTAGGTAGGTCTCTCCGCCTTGCCACCGACGGTGGACCCCACTCCGAGCGCACGGAACAGGATCGAATCGCTGAGTAGATCGGTAGCGCCGTCGACCAGCACGGCGATGCGGTCGGTCACCGAGTCTTCGAGCGATTCGAGTTGGCGGGTGACAGCGTCCGCTGACTCGCTCAACTGCCGTCTCGCCTGATCGAGTTCGGAACGTATCCGAGTGCGTTCTGCCTGAAGAGCCGACACCTCCTCGCGCAACAGCTTCAGGGTCTGTCTCTCGGACTCGAGTTCTCCGTCGATCTCCTGACGAGCGGTCTCGATGGCTTTCTCCCGCACCTCGGCGATGCTGCGGTCGAGTTCCGGCTTGATGGCCGGATGCGCTCGAAGCGCCTCGGCGATGTCTTTCGCTTGCGTCCGTACCTCGTCGCTTTCCCTGCAGATCTTCAGGGCACGGGCGATGCGATCGAGTTTGTACTGTCGATCGTCGAGGCGGTCGCCTTCGCGCAGCGCATCCGCAGCTTTCTGCATCAGGGCTTTGGTCGCCAGGAAGCCTGGAGCGCCGGTCGACGACTTTGCGGCGATGGCAACCGCGTCACGCACGGCCGTTCTCAGGACCTCCGCGTCCGATCGGCAGTCGAGGTGCCCGGTAACCGGGGAGGTGGGAGCGCAGTAATACCGGCCGTTGGGCATCGGAAATATCGCGCTCTCCTCCTCGCGGTACGGAACACGTTCGAGTCGCACGGAGTCCGAGGGGATGAAGAACCGCGTCCCGTCGATTCTCGGGGTGAGTGGCCCCACGAGTAGTTCGTCCCGGCACCACGCATAGACGTCCTTACCGGCCTTGATTTCTTCGCTGACCTCTTGGAGATCGCTGGTCAGACGCTCGAGTGCCTCGTCGTACGAGAAGAGCCCGTACTCCAGCACCGGACACAGGAACTCAGCCTTCGATACTGCGAAGTGGTCCGGCTCGCCCTTTCCTTCGACAAGTTCGAACAACACGACCGAACCTGTGTGGATGTCGGGCCATGGTTGCCACCAGAAGACCTTGCCCCGAGTCGGGTAGTCGTCGGGATCCGCGGGTTTCCAGCCGGTGCCCATGTCGTCGTGGACGGGCGTGACGACGGCGAAGCGGTCGTTTCTGTAGTCGACCTGGCCGACGACGCGTGTACCGGGAATCACTGCCATGGGCCCACATTAGGCAATCGACGTATCCGGGTCGTAGCTGCCCTGCTCGTGCCGATCTGCCAGTGGGGAACACCTGGATTCGAATCGGTGTCCGACGAGAGAGCGTATGCGGCAGGCCAGTTGGATCGACGAGCGCGAACCGGCCGTGCACCGGCCTCTCCGTGAGGTGTCTGTCGCGGAAACTCGAGCCGGACGAACCCGAGATTCCCCGCCTCGATTTCGATGCCGGTCGCCGCGGCGAGCCGCTGACGGATCCACTCGGTCGCCGCGGTTGAATCGGCCGACCGAACTGATTCGGTGTAATCGTCGGGGAAATCTGCTGTGACGGAAAATCTGAGAGCCGGGATGTCGGTATGGAGGACGAATCCCACCTCGCGGGTCGCGAATTGGTGCGACGTGTAGGGGAGCAGAACACCATCGGCATGTCGTACGCACCAGACGGCAGCCTTAAGGTCGGGTTCGATATCACCTTCAGTGACGATGTCCACCCGGGCGACATCTCGCTCGGCGTCGGTCCGGAGGCGTAATGCGCCAGATTCAATGGCGGTGACGGCATGCGCGGGCGCCGATCCGGCGACCCGCCGGCGTCCCAGGCTCTTCGCATTCATCGTTGCGTACGATTCCGCGGCCAGAACACTCGCCTGAGGTGACGGCGCGACGACGATCGGATCTCCGAGGAGGAAGCGAGGCGCGCCGCCGGCACCGTACTCGATGGGCGGTGACACTATCCGTGTCTTTTCCCGGCGCTGCTCGACCGTGATTCCGAACTTGCCCAGCCATCGGTAGGCGGTGCTGTCGAAGGCTCGGGGCAGGCGAACAAGCCACGCATGCCACGTGCCTTCCGAAGTGGAGATCGTCGACAGGGAGTCGACGTCGAGCGCGCCGGGTGGAGCGCAACGAGCCGGGCCGACGAGCACCACACGGTCACCCCAGTGAACCGGTGTCGCCCAGTCGTATCGACGGAACGTTCCGCCGCGGTAGGGCACGAACAGCACCCCGTTCGGTGCGAGTCCGGTCAGGGTGCTTCGCCATCGATTCGGTCGGATACCCGGTGGCCACTGGCCGACCGTCCGGACTGTGGTGTGCTGCCGTGACGGTTCGACCGCGACGGTCGTGCGACCGGCCCCGGGCCACAGCGACTCTGCTCGCAGTTTCCGAGGACGTGAACCGGTCCGGTGCAGTTCGAGTCCGTCGAATGCGAGAACCGACGGCAAGGCGCGGCGACTCTCCGCTATGGACAGTGGTTCGAGGTCGAAGAACAACGCCCATCCGGTGCCGTCCTCATACAGGTGCAGAAGCAGAGGCGTACCGGCCTCGCTGTAGAACCCACCGGGCGGCCCGTAGTTGCCGGACCCGGGATGGTACTGCTCGCAGAGTGGCGTGCCCTCGCCCGGATTGTGCGCGAAGTGGGCGATCTTCTCCGTCCCGCTGCGTAGGTGCACCTGCCCACAGCAGCACGGGCACACGTAGGCTCGGCGTCGGCCGGCGTCGGCGGCCGGTACCAGCCGCTCTAGCGCCAGGTCGAAAGCGTGTTCCACAGTGGCGGTGAACCTTTCGCGCAGAAGACCGAAGGATCAGGAGACGTCTGAGTGCGTGTTCCAGATTTGTAGGGCCAGCTCGATGAGGAGTTCCGTCCGGGTATCGATCGACTTTGCATCCCAAGCGTCGAACTGGCGAAGTTGGGCGTTCAACGCGGTAACCGAGGTGTTCTTTCCGACGCTGCTCAACTGGGCGATGCTGCGCGTCAGGTAGTTGCCACTGTGCGTGTAGAGGGCTTTCTTCCCTTCGAACACATCGTTCCCGGCGACGATGTTGTGCGGTTTCTCCAGCAACGTGAGATTGCCGAGGCGGTTCACATACGACGCGTAGTCCTCGGCGTTGTTGAGCTTCCACTCGGTAAACAAATCCTTGCGCGGGGTCTGCGGGAGGATATGCTCGATCTCCAAATTCATGTAGGGGTCGAGAAGTCCGCGTGTCTTCACCCCGGCGTAGGCCATGTCCACGTGCTGGGTGAGCCGCGCGAGGAGATACCGAGACCGGTACTTCGGGATCGATCCGAGACGGTATCGGCGCAAGGCGTCGCGCAGTTCGTCCTGCCTGGCCGTCATGGTCGTCTGGAAGCGGACATCGATGAAACTGTTCAACGCGGAGCGCTGGGCACTGCTGTCGCTGATTGCTGCAATGTCGCGCAGTTCGTCGGCGCAGGCCGACAGGATCCACTCGAGTTCTTTGGTGGACGTACGGGTGAACACGTAGAAGAAGAGGAAGTTTTCGATCTGCGCAACGAGATGCTCGAAGTTGTCAGGGCGCAGACGAGCGCCCGCCAGCAAGAGGACGAAATGCTGAGTAAGTGCACTTCCGGTGAGATGCCGGAGGTTCGACAAAGCTGTGCTCGAGCCGCCCTGAGCGTTGCGTCCCTTATGGAAGGCGAGGTAGCGGTCGACATTGGTCGCCACGTTGTCGACGAAGTCGAAAGGCTTGGTGGAATAGCCGGCCAGCGCTGCATTGCTCTTGTCGGTGAACCACGAGTAGATCTGGTCCTCGCGAATGACTCCCTTGCCGTCCGCGCTACGGATCTTGTAATTCGCCATCACGAAATACCGCAAGAACCGGAGAGGCTTCTGCTTGTTCTGTTCGAGCGGTGTTGTGATGTCCTTCCACTTGTCCTTGAGCTTGCTGAAATCATCCGGCTTGACCTGCGCGAAAAGCAGATTCTTGAGAAGATCCATCGGGTTCAGGCCGATCCCGCGCTCATTGATCGTCTCGAAGATCTTCAGTGCGCTGCTGATGTCCGTCTGGATCTGAATGAAGATGACGTTGTTCGCCAGATGCCCCCAGAATCGAGCCACGTCGGCCGGTTCGGGGAAATTGTGATCGAGGTACTCGGAGATTGCGGCGAACACTTCCATGATGCGGGCGGCCGACCCGAATCGCTGGAAGCCCTTGTCTTCCAGGCTCGTCGACAGATCCGAGTCGGATCCGTCGAACGCGCGAAGGAAGTCGATCAACTCGGCCGCGTTCTCGTAGGAGGGCACCAGACGCATGCGCGACACCGTCATTCCTTGGATGTCGGTGTAACTCGATGCGAGCAGGCTTTCGAGCATCGGCTGCTGAGGCTGGTTGAGGAACCGTCGACGCAGCGCGCACAGGACGAGAAAAAAGGTCGTCATGCGTTGCTGGCCGTCGATTACATCGAGTTCGTCGCCCTGTAGACCGGAACCGCTGCGTGAGGGTGCCACCAGGATCGTGCCTACGAAGTACTGCTTGCCTTCGGCTTCGAGGCTTTCGCTGATGTCGTCCAGAAGCTGGGTCGCTTCGGTTGCCGTCCACACGTACTCGCGCTGATAGTCGGGGATCCGATAGAACGCCGCCTGCAGTGCGTTCACAATGGTGTAACTGTGCGTCTGGATGGGGCTCATTCGGTTCCTAAACTTCTGTGCGGTGAATTGCCGGCCGAGTGTGACAGATCAGTCCGACAAGAGCGAAGAGAAATGCTTGTGGGCGAGTTCCGTGTCGCGCTCGCGATCCACGCCGACGAACGGTTCGACGTACGTGACCCCGCCGACGGTGAGATCGACTGGCTTCAGAGAACCCTTCTTGCGGTACTCGGACGCCATCTTGCCGGGAAGTTGCCGGCCATTGGCGTCATAGAGGGCATCGCGCTCGTACTTCTGCAGCACCGGGAACTGGGTGCGGTAGATGGTCGTGAGTTCTTCTGCGGTGATTCCGAGCATGATCGCGACAATCGCGTCGATTTCCACGAGCGCCTGCCGGCGGTCTGCGGCACGGCGCAGGGGAGTAGCCCATTCCCATCTAGGCCCGATCATGCCGAGCGCGGCGCGGCCATCGTAGTCGATGCCGACGTGGGGCACCCACGAATCCTGTTGCCATTCCATCTCGTAGAGCTCTTCCCACAGTGGGGCGTAGGGGCGGGTGAGACAATTCAGACGTAGAGCGCGCAAGAGAAGTTGGGGCTCTAGGGAATGTTGGCGGATATGAGGGAACCGGCGAATTACATTCTGGGTGAGATCTGAAACCCCAGCCACTTTTGCGAAGAAATCGACTGGAATCGAGGCCCAGAATCCGGAGGCTGCAGCTGTATCCCGAATCGTTTCAAGACGTGCCGAAAGTACGAGGTGCATGTGGCATGGACCAGGAGGAATTATCGCTGGATGGACTGTGCGAACGGTTGCTGAATCGGCCATGCGGCGCCACGCGAGGCGGAAATAATTTGAGCTGGGTTCGCCGTGCCATTTCGGGTAGGCGGCGATGTACTCGTCGTACGGCTTGGCGACCTGGTAGTTGGTGCGGGGGATGAAGTCTTCGCCGACGGTGTCGAGGTCTACTTCTGTGTAGTCGCGGTTCGTGGTGCCAGTCGTGTTCGGTTGTTTGAAAAGCGGTGTGGCGACGGTGAGGTGCGGGCCCTGCAGGATGATGTCTTCCCAACGTTCGGGGACTGCGGAGGCGGACTCGAAGAACCCCAACTTGCGGTCGGCCGATTCATGCCAGCCTGCGGTCCAGTCGAAGTCGATGTCGCCGAGGCGGGGTGCGGCCGCGATCTTGTCGAGCACCTCGGCGCTGGCCCGGTTCACTGGGTACAACATCCGGGCCTCGGCGGCCGGAGTGCCGCGTTCGTCGATCAGGGCGGCCCAGGTGGCCAGCACATGGGAGTCCACCTCGACGATTCGATGCCGGTGTGGGGTTGTATTCCAATTACCGTCCGCGTCCTTGAGCCCAGGTTCGGCCCCTGAACCGTCATGAGCGAGTGAACGGGTCGCGGTGTCGGGATGGAAGAGAGACGACGCCTGTTTGAAGCGCGGTTCCTGCCGGGCCACACCGTAGACGTGGATCCCGTAGTGAATATGTCGATCGATTTCACTGAATAGATGTAACGCGTTGCGGAACTCCCAATGGCGCCGAAGTCGCCGATACGTCTCATGACGCAACGCCTTCGCCCGAAGTTCCGTGAAGTGACTGTCGGGATGGATAAGACCCACGGCTCCGTCCGGTGCCATCGTCCGCCACGTATGCTCCATGAAGCAGCGATACAGGTCGGGTTGCAGTCCCGCGAGTACCGGGCGATCGACGCCGGAACCTAGGTGTTCCTTCATCCCCGCCTGCCGGGCACGCTCGTCCAGGAATGCCCCCAGGGCGCTCGGCCAGCCAAGCGTCTCCTCGCGCTTGCTGCGCTTGAGCGCTTCGGCGGGCTTGTCGGTGAGCTGCCACCATGGGTCGAACTCGGCGAGAACCCCAGACTCGTCCCAGTCGGGCCGCACCCACGGCGGGTTACCAACCTGCAGGTCGAACCCGCCGCGAGCGAACACCGGCGCGAAGTCAAGCTCCCAGTGCAGGAAACCTTGTGCCTCGGTGATGGACTGAGCGACTGTCAGCCACGGGAATCCGTCGAGTGCCTTGTCGATTAGGAGGGATTGCGAGAACGTGCGGTCGGTGTCCTCGGCGACGTCGAGCTCACTCCAACTCAGATCGCCGGCGAGGCTGGTCTGGCCGTACTTCTCGAACTTCCCGGCTCTTGGCGGCACACCCAAGATCGCCTCGAGTCCGCCGACCCACTGATCCCAGTCGGGCGGCTCGATCTCCGTGGTCAGCGGCCACGACCAGAGCGCGCACCATGCATCCATTGCCCTCCGCAGGCGCCGGTATGCGCCGTTTTCGTCGTCCAGTACCTTCTCGATCTCCTCGCGGGTGATTGCCGGTGTGCGCTCTGGTTCGTCGGTGCCGAAGATGTGAATGTTGCGGCGAGCTTCCGACTCGGCGATCGTCAATCGGCGCAGCGTGAATCCCCACAGCGTTTCCACCCGCTGCGCCAGAGCTGACAGGCGCTTCTTGATCGCCGGGCTCGGATTCGATCGGATTCCGTTGCGCCACAAACGCAATTCTTCGCGTTTCGCAGGCGCATATGTCTTTGCTTCGACAGTGTCGACAACCGCTCCCCAGCCCTGTGACGGCAGCAGGAAGTGGTGAATGCCGGCACCGATTTCCTCACCCAGCGGCACATCCTTCGGTGAGGTGCTCAGCCAGGCCTTCTTGGTCAGCTGGGTCGTCGAATACACCGCGCGCCGGGCACCGATCAACGAATTGCCGCGGCGCAGGTGCAGACCGAACCAGGGTGCCTGCAGGCCGGCGACCATCGTGTCGAGCCATAGCGAGATTTCGGCCAGCTCCACGGCGGTGGCGTTGAGATCCACGCCGTAGACCTGGTGCAACGCGAGGTGCGCCTTCACCTTCTGGAGCTCGATGGGATACTGGTCGGCGTCGATCAGTGTGCCCAGATCCTCCTGCTTGCGCTTGAGGTACTCGGCAGCGAGTTGGCGCACGGCCTCGATCGCGAACGCGCCCGACCCGAGCGCGGGTTCGCAGATCGTCAACTGCAGGATCTCGTCCGGCGCGGTGCGGGTGCCGTTCTGATCGAACAGTTCAGCGAGGGCCTGCGACACGACGAAGCGGGTGAGCACTTCCGGGGTGTAGTACGAGGCAGACTGCTGACGCTCGCGGCCGGCGAGACGGAACACGAACGTGCCCTTGTGATGGATCACCGGCTTCAACTCGCCGGTCGCCTCGTCGAGGGCCTTCACGAAATCTGACTCGGACAGGTGGTCGGCCCGGTCCGCCGGCACCACCCACGAGCCCTTCTCCGGGTCACCGTTCTTCGCGACCTCGTACAGGTCTACCGCGGCGAAGAACCCGGTGTATGACATCAACCCCTCGTACACCGCACCGAGCTGGTTGATGCCCAGCTCCGCGTAGCTGATGAAGCCGCGGTCGGCACCCCTACGGCTCTTCGATTCCTTCGACAGCACCAGATGTTCGAGCACCTTCTGTGTGGCCTCGTTACCGAGACCCACGTCGTCGATCAGCGCGGTCGCCTCGCGCGAGAACAGATCTGCGCGCAGCGGGTTGAATTCGAGGCCAGGTGCTGGATCGTCGGAGAAATCTTCTGCGGCACGCGGGGTATGGCCGCGGTCGACGAGCCGGAACAACGTCGCCAGCGACTCGTACAGGTGGGTGCCGTTCTTCGCCTGTGGCGATACCAATTCCGTGAGGGTCAGCTCCCGCAGCCGGTCCAGGCCGTAGCCCTCGCCGTATTCGGGGACGCCGGCAGGCAACACCCGCATCTCCGGCGACGCCTCCGCGTACAGCAGGAAGAGGATGCGATACAGGAACCGCAGTGAATGCTTCGCAAGCTCCTGGCCGTCGATACCGTCGAGCGTCAACCCTTTGGCCGCGCGGCGACGCACCACCTCGTTGGCGATGATCTCGATGGACAGGCGGATGCCCTCGCGCAGATCCTTCGACACCCCGACCGTGTGCTTGACCGAATCCTCGAGCACGCCCGTCCACCAAATGTTGCCGTCGGCGTCCGGGGTGAGGGCTTGGCGGCCGAACATCGCTACCACACGGTCGATCTCGCCGCCGCGGGCATCGTGCCGTCGTTCGGTGACCACCAGCAGGTCCACGGCCAGGTAGCGGCCCTCCGCCCAGCGTTCGGCCTCGGCGAGCAGCAGCCACTGCCCGGCCTGTACGACGATGAATGCCGGGGGTTGGTCGGTGCGGAACGCGGCCGAGACGACCTTGGATACCGCCGCGATCTGCTTGGTCTCCTCGGTCGCGGGTTCAATCAGGCGGCCGGTGTCGGGATCGAGCAGGTCGTCGACGGAGTCCACCGGGTGTGCCTGCAGGAACAGCACACCGCTGACGCCGGGCAGCGCCGCCGCCGGGACATCCAGCTCAGCGCCCGCGCGCTCACCGTGAAACGTGGTCGGTTCGCCGGGGAATCCGAGGGCGCGTCGAGTCAGAGCGTGCGCGGCGGCCGCACCGTCGGGGTTCTCGGACAGGTAGGCCAGCAGGGTTTGGAGTTCCTGGCACGCGGCGAGGAAGGTCGCTCGCACCGTGGTGCGGTCCTCCTTGGCCTCGGCGTCCCAGACCTTGCGGAGCTCGAGCACCTTGCCCTGGAACGATTCCTTCACCGAATCGGTGGTGAAGTAGTGCTCGCTGATCCAGTCCTCGCCGATGACGATGGAATCGAAGGAAGCCACGACTACTGGACCTTTCCGGTGGTGCTTGCGGTGGGGATATCGGTGGGCACGATCGCCAGTAGCGGACGTACCAGCTGCTGGGTCGGCGCGAGCAGCTCGGCGAGCCGCTGCTCCTCGTGGATGCGGCGGGCGAGCTTGCGCACCTTGGTCTTCTGCACACCGACTACCTCGAGTTGCTCGGCCTCGCTGTGCCAGCGATTCGCGCGGCTCGTCCAGGTTTTCAGGCGCTGTTCGGCGGCGGTCTCATGCTCTCTGAGCACCACGTACATCGCCTTCTGCGCATGCGTGACCGCGGTCGGAATGAGAGCCCGGTAGCGGGCGGCGTCGGCGACCGGTCCGGGATTCGCCGAACCCGGCCGGAGACCGGTGTCCTCGGTGAGAAAGCCCAGATCCTCGCGCGTTTCGACCATGCAGAAGTCGGGGTTGTTCGGGTTGGGGAACTCCGCGGTGGAAAACACCCGCGAGATGAGCTGACCGCGCTTGTTCATCAAGGTGCCCATCAGCAGCACCGTCGGAACGTCCACCTCGCCGCGGATCACGAAGATCTGGTTGCGGCCGAGCGCGCTGAGTGCCCGGTCGCTGGCCCAGTCCAGCACCGGATGCAGCGGGCCGAGGAAATGCGCCTCCGGCCAGGTGGTGCCGTTGATGCCCTTGCCCTCCCGCGCGATCCGCAGCTGGGCATCGCCGACGGCAGGGGAGGTGGCCAGCTTCAGACGTTCGAGGACGCGGCCGTGCTGCAGATAGTTCTGCGGCAGCTGCCCGAGCCGCTGACGCAGATCGTTCGGGGGGACCAGTTCCGCAATCGAATGGGCCTTGTTGATCGTCCAGCCGACGCCCCCGCGTTCCGGCGTGCTGCCGGGCACGTCGTGGAACGCGGCGTGGAGTGCTTCGTCGAGGAAGGTGATGTCGTCCGGGTAGAGGCTCTGCCGCGGCGATTCCGGGAGCCGGGTCTCGGAATCGACGGCCGTGTCGAACTGCGCGAAGAACGCGTCCAGGTCATCGCCCTCGGCGACCTCGTCGACGCTGCGGATCTCTTCGTCGAGGCTGGACTTTTGTGCGAGGACGCTGCGGATCGCCGATTCCTCCTCGCTCACACTGTGTTTACCCATGAGAGACGCGACGTCCCCGAGGGTGGAATGCGCCTGATTCTCCCGCTCCAACAGGCGGGAGAGCACCCGCACGTCGCCGGAGAAGTCCGGGTCCGACGGTTCGAGGATCAGCGACGAGATCACCGGAGGATGCTTCTGCCCGTACCGGTCGATGCGGCCGTTGCGCTGCTCGATGCGGATCAGGCTCCACGGGATGTCGTAATGGATCAGATGGTGGCACTGCGCGTGCAGGTTCACACCCTCCGACGCCACATCGCCGGTCACCAACACCCGAATCGGTGAGGTTCCCAGCTTGAAGCTGTCGACGATCTCCTGCTGCTCGACGTCGGAGAGGCCGCCGTGCAGCATCGCGATGTTCTCGGGTTGGAGCTTCAGCATCTTAGGCAGGTGCTCGGTGAGCCAGCGGAGAGTGGCGACGCGCTCGGCGAACACCACCGCCCGCGTGCCGGACTTCGGTCCGACGCCGATCTCCTGGAGGCGGTCGACGAGAGCGGCGAACTTGCCTGCCTGCCCGCCCATGGCCTTGATGTTCAGTTGGTCGAGGGTGGCCAGGGCCTCCAACTCGATGCGCTGATCGGTGTCGTGCTCGGAGAGCTTGCCGCGGCGCTGCTTGATGGACTCGGCGAGAGCGGCAGGGGAAGACAGGAACGCCTTCGCCAATGTCCACGGGAACAGGCCCTTGGTGTCGCCGGAGTAAGGGGAGCGACCGGACTGCGGGTGCAGCCAGGTGTGCGAGAGTTCCGCGGCGACCGCGTCCTCGGCGGCGGAGGGCCGGACCAGGCGGTGCACCGGCTCGGCACGTTCGGCCCAGTCGCTGCCCACCTCGGCGGCGACTTCCGGGTGGTGCCGGTGCCTGCGGATCAGGAGTGTCTCCACGTCCTGCTTGGTGAACGTGCCGTCAGGTGCGACCACGGTCGGATCCAGCAGCCGCAGCAATTCCGCGAACGACTCCTCCTTGCCGTTGTGGGGGGTCGCCGACGCGAGGATCAGGGCCTCGGTGTTGGGGGCCAGCACCCGCGCGAGCTCGTTGTTCTGGGTGCCCACATTGGTGAGGTTGTGCGACTCGTCGATCACCACTGCGTCCCAGTGCTGGCGCGCGAGGTGCGCCTTGTAACGGGGACTCTTGAGTGTGTCGATCGAGATGATCGCCCGCTTGAAGTAGGTGAAGGGGTTCCGGGTGGCCGGCAGCTTCTGCCGCACCTTCTGGATACCCGCAGAGTCCAGCCGCACGAAGGGCAACGCGAACCGGCACCACAGCTCGTGCTGCATCTGTTCGAGCACGTGCTTCGGGGTGACGACGAGGATCCGCTCGCCGCGCCCGCGTCGCACCAGCTCCGACAGGATCATCCCGATCTCGAGGGTCTTACCGAGACCCACCGCGTCCGCTATGAGGATGCGCGGGCGGATGTGTTGAGGATCGAGGGCTTTTGCCACCGCCGTGCGCTGGTACGCGAGCGAATCGGCAAGCATGTGCGTCGACACAGTCAGCGATTGGTCACCGTAGGGGACGGGGGTCTTGCGGAGCAGCGCCTCGAGCCACAACCGGCTGTTGCGGTAGCCGGCGGAACCGTCGGCGACGACGTGCGCTTGCGCGGGGTCGAGGACCCGGATGTCATCCAGACTCGAGTAGAACGCCGCAGTGGTGTCGGCCACCAGTTCGGAAAGGCCGCGGACGCGGACCAGCCATCCGTCGGAGCCCTGCTCGGCCTGAGTGACCAGCCATTCCTCGTCTCGGACCACGACTATCGAGCCGGGCGCAACGTTGAGGTCCGCGGCCGGATCCAGCACGGACTGCTCAGCGGAATTCAACGTGGTCACGCGATTCCCCACTTTCTGGTGTGTTCGACGATCTGCGGCCCGTTGGGGAAACGGTGCCGGCACCGTCCATGGTGTCGTGTTGCTCAGGTCGGTAACGAGACGTGGTGATCTTCTCGCGCGGTCTGGCAGGTGCTCCCATTGGGGGCAGGTCGATCGTCGTTACAGGGTCATGCTCGTCAGGCCGGTACGATTCGCCGGAGGCCATGAGTTCAGCGAGTACGATTTCCCGGAGCGTTGTCGCGTTCCTCGGAATCCCGAGGTCCGCCGTTCGAGTTCGGGCGCCTTTCGGAAGTCCCCTCTTGTGGCGAGCCTCCCGCAGCGTTTCCGGGATCCGGCGACGAAGTTCCGTGCTCGTTCCGAGCCACGGTTCTCTACGCGTGGGCCACGCTTCGCGGAGGAATTCGACCGTGGGCCGGGCGCCGTCGACCGTTCGCAGCGCGTCGGTCGCGCCTACACCCGGATCGTCTCTGCCGAGTAGTTCCTTGTCCAGGTTATGAAAAAGGGATGGCGGTAGGTGCGACCACTTGACCTTGCAACTCGGCACCACAATCCTCGAGCTTCCACGTGAACGACGTCGGACTTCCGTCCGGCCTCACAACCCCTCGAGTCGAACGTAGTCCCTATCGCCGAAAGAGTAGGTGACGTTAGCTCGTCGCCCTGACGGCGGTGATATCGCAGAATCGGACCACACGATCGGGGTCGGACGGCGTCGACTCGGGCACCTCATTCACGCCGGTGGGCGGCACTTCACCGCTGTTGCCAAAGTGTGATGTATCAACTTTACGTTCTCGAACGAAACACCGGTTATATGGCCGGTTCGCGAGGTCTGTTCGATTGCATGCGCGGGGGTGCCGGAAGGTGCGTCAGGGAGTGGGGGATCTGTGAGCGGGGTGTCGTTCCGGCAGCAGTGGCTGTCCGACCAGGAATTCGAGATCACGCGCCGGTTGGAGAAGGCGTCCCTGGTCGTCGAGATCAATCTGGACGAGGACGAGATTCGTCGAACTCAGGAGATGTACGGTCGGCAGGCCGCAGAGATGTTGCGCCTCGCGGCGCCTCCGGAACAGGTGATCGCCAAGTACCCGGCGCTCACCCTCGCGATCCTCGTCGGCCAGGCAGCCCTCGGCTACGAGCAGCATCGGTACTGGGACGAGTTCTTTGCGCGTCTCGACCTGCCACGTGAGCAGTCCTTCGAGCAAGCCCTACGGAAGTCTCTGGATCGCTTGCTCACACGCTTCGGCCTGCGTAAGTTCCCGGAACTCAAGAGCGACTACGTGCAGTTGATGGCGTTGCATGCCGGGTTCCCGGTGTACTGCATGCGCGACATCATCGATCTCCTCGAAGAGCGCATGGTCGCAGGCACCGAGGTCACCGGTGCCACGGTCATCGAGTGGCTGCGCGAACCGGGAAAGAAACATCGGATGAACTCGCTCGATGTCCCCGTTCGCAACTTCATCCTCTACGGTGATCAGCTCGCCGTCGACATTCTCAATCGCATCATCGAGTTCGTCGGATTCACTGTGAACACCGAGGGGTGGGCAGCGTCGGATCTCGACCTGGAGACGTCCACCACCGGCCTGCCGACGCTGCTGCTCGACAAACTGATCGAGTTGCTGCGTGACCGTCCGTTCGGAAGTGGACCTCGTCCTGTCGTGGCTCGAATGCGACGGCGTCGCAAGCCGACCATTGCTTTTCTGCCGCTCGACCGGCAGGTTGTCGTCGAAGTGCCGTACCCGGATGTCGACCCTCAGGTGCCATGGCGTTTGTCGTTCGACGGCGTCACCAGGGAAGCGCTCGCCGAGCCTGGCTGGGGCGTGCGAGCTGACGAGGAACATCCACCCACTCCGGTGCCGGTGCCGGGTCCGGTTCGCGAAATCATGCTGCAGCATCAGCCCAGCGACGAATCCACCCAGATACCCGTTGTCGACAAGGACGACCCTCTGCTGGTCTTCGACACCGACGGACGGTGGATTCCCCGGCACTCCGCGCTCCCGCGCAGTTGTGTTCTCGCTCTGTACCCCAGCGACGCGCAGGTTGTCGACGTCGGTACCGGAATGACGCTCATGCCGACCTTCCCGGCCGACTCGCCGGTCGGTTGGACGGGCTGGTCTGCCGCTGAGCTCGACCTCTCCACCTCCGGTTCGATCGTGCTCACGCGACGGGGCACGCGAGCGCCTGGTGGGGTTCGCACCGTGCGTGATGCCGCGACGCCGACATTCGAACACGGGGTCGTCGTCGACGGACTGCAAACCCTCAACGGACTGACCGTGTATGGATCGCGCCCGGAAGTCACGTTGCCGGCCAACTCCGGCAAGCAGGCAGTCGTATGGCGGATCCGCGTGAAGCGCCCGGACACGTCGAGTTGGCTTGTCGATACCGAAGTTTCCGGCGCGGACGAGGAACTTGTAGTCGACCCGTTCGAACCGATAGAGGACGCTGTCCTCGGCATGTTCGACGTCCAGGTGTCGGGTCCAATCGGTAACGACCTGCGTCTGCAGGTATTCCTTGCCGAGGGCATCTCCGTCGAGTACACGAGGCCGTTCAGATTCCCCGCTACCGGCGGTCTGATCCCGGTGACCGCGCAGGTGTCGAGCGAATGGGACCTCGTGGTGCCCCATCCGCGCGTCGAGTTTGCGGCAGGTGACCGCGACAAGCTCATCACCGTGTCGCAGCGTGAACGCACGTACCGGTTGCGACTCACGCCGCCGCACGTCCAGATGCGAGCCGACCCGATGGGCGCCCCCGCACAGTGGCGCACTGCAGCCTCGGTCCTCACACCGGCCGAGCTCGATGAACATCGGCTCCTCGCATTGCATGTTCCGTTTGCGGAGGCCGCGGTTTTCCAGCTCGAGTCTCGCGATGGTGCGCTGATCAAGGACGTCACACCGGAAACACCGCACTACGATTACTTCCAGGTTCCCAGTCGTGTCTTCTTCGATGCCGCGCGAAACGCTGGGCAGTGCCGGATCGTCGCGCTCATCGACGACGAATACGGTCGCACGACGAAAGTGGTTCTGGTACACGTCCGGCCGGCGGCACTGTGCACCGGAATCGTCGTCCACGACGGGATGCTCATCCTCGAGAACCCGGCCGGCGAGGAGGATCTCGCGGTCAATCTGTGGGCTCGGACGGCGCCGTGGCGCCCGGTTCTGACCCTTCAGGTTGTCGAGGGTCGCGCGAAAATGCCCGAAACCCACGTCGACGCGGGGCCGTTGCTCGCCGAAGTATTCGTCGACGATCCATGGACCACGGTCACGCCGCCGTCCTGGCCGCAGAGTTCCGCACTCGAGGCGCACCAACCCGGCTGGATGCACGATCCGTCGCACGAACGTGACAACCTGTCGCGGTTCCTGGCAGGAGCCGGACCCGCGCCGGCAGACGCGGTGAGCATGCCCGAGGTGTGGTCCGCGCTCGCACTGCTCCCGCAGGACTCGGAAGACGTCCAGACACAACAACTTCGTTCCGCGCTCGGCCGTATCCTTACCGAGAATCCACGAGTAGCACTCGAGGCTTTGGGTAGCAGTACGATTCCGCAGCCCGAGATGATGTCGCTTCTCATCCGCACCGGTTTGGTGTACCGAAGCTACGCGGCGGATTTCACACTCAACGATCTGCACGCCAATCCCTGGGCCGGGTGCATGATCGAAATTGCCGACCTGCCTTCGCTGTACGAGCGTCGGCACGACGTCGACGCGGAACGCGCCGAGACGCTCGATTATCTCGAGGACAAGGGCGGCAGAACGCTGATCGAAGTCCTGTCCAGGGGGAGGTCCGCTGATCTCTACGGCGGTGTTTTCGAGAAGGACACCGTGCTGCTCGACAGGCTGCCCGGCTCGCAGGTCGAGGAGATCTTCGAGCATGCGCGCCTTGTGCCGGGAGCGCTTCTCGACGAGGACACCCGCGTCAGCGCCGTGATCGACGCATTCCACCATCGCGCGACGTGGATGGCGCAAGGATGGTCGCCCTCCTTTGCCTCCGCGACGGCCCGTTCACTCGACATCATCAGGCGTACCCGGGGGCAGATCTACCGCGAGGTGGCCGCTCGTAACGAAAAGCTCCAGGGCGTCGACACAGGACGACATCGATGGATGTTGTTGTCGCTGCAATCGCTGACCTTTGCGGTGCTCGCCCGTATGAAGGCCCACGGAATGCTTCGGCACTCACCTGTGACGGCCGACTTCGAAGAATCCTGGGCAGCCATGGCTCGACTATGCCCAGGACTGGTGATGACGGATCTGCTCATTGCCGAAGCCCTCGTAACCTACGCCCTCCACGGCGACCTGATCGGAGAAAACTGATGGCGGATCGTCTCGACCCCCTGCTCACCGCGCGGCAGATCGATGAGACGTACAAGCGGTATCTCAAAACACTACTGGGGCCGAGCGATCCCGCGATAGCGGCGGCTTTCGACGCAGCCATCGACGACACTCGTCTCCTGACGAAGGGGCCGCTGCTCGAACTCACCCCGCCGTACGCGCCGGGCAAGTCGATCCCCGAACTCATCGATGAAGGGATCTTGCGACCCGGATTGGCTGCCCTGTACAACAAGGCCCAAGACCTGCAGCGGCCGCTCTACCAACATCAGGAACGGGCCATCCGCAAGGTCACCGCGGGCCGGAACATCGTCGTCAGTACCGGTACCGGCTCAGGTAAAACCGAGAGTTTCCTGCTTCCGATCATCAATTCGTTGGTCGCCGAACGTGAGGCGGGCACGCTCGGCCCCGGCGTTCGCGCACTTCTTCTGTACCCGATGAACGCACTCGCCAATGATCAGCTCAAACGTCTGCGCGGAATGCTGAAAGACCTTCCCGACATCACGTTCGGCCGATATACAGGTGAGACCGAGCAGTACACCGACAAGGCAGAGAGTCTGTTCCAGGCCACAAACCCGGGCCAGGAGCGGTGTGCCAACGAACTGCTCAGCCGGGAGGAGATGCGAACCCATCCACCGCACATCCTTCTCACCAACTACGCAATGCTCGAATACCTCCTACTGCGGCCCGCAGACCTCGACCTCTTCGACGGGCCCTATGCCGGCACTTGGAAGTTCATTGCTCTCGACGAGGCCCACGTCTACGACGGTGCGCAGGGGTCCGAGGTCGCCCTACTGCTGCGTCGTCTGAGGCAGCGCGTCGCGCCCGAAACCTCCCTGCAGTGCATTGCCACGTCTGCCTCGCTCGACGGCGCGCCGGACGAGGCGATGACTTTCGCTCGCAACCTGTTCCAGGCGGACTTCGAGTTCGTGGAAGACGATCCTGCTCGTCAGGACCTGGTCACGCCGACACGCCTGGAACGGCGTGAGCCCGCCACCTGGCAGATGACTGACGACGAACTGACCGAGTGGTCCGGACAGGGTGCCGATCTGACCGAACTCGGGTCTCGATCGCCGGACGGTGACGCCGCCGAGGCGCTTCACACGGAGAAGACGATCGTGTCCCTGCGCGAAACCTTGGCCGAGGGGCCGCTCGACGCATTCGCGCTCGCAGATCGCCTGTGGCCCGGTGATCCACGTGCAGGCGACAAGCTGCAGGCACTTGTCACGCTCGGCTCCTCAGTGACGGACGCGAGTGGGAATCCCGTTCTGTCTGCTCGGTATCACATGTTTGTGCGAGCTACCGAGGGTGCCTACGTCAGCTTCGGTGACGACGAGCCGACAGTTCTGCTTGGTCGGCACGAGATCGATCCGACGACTGGCCGCGCGATGTTCGAATTCGGAACATGCCAGCGGTGCGGTGCCGTCCATCTGGCCGGTGACGTCTCCATCCGCAAGAACGGGAAGTTCTTCGTTCCCAGTGTCAAGGAAGATTCCTCGGTGAAGTGGTTGGTCCTCACCGACGCGCCGGACACCAGTGTGGACGAGGACGAGGAAACTTTGGGCGACAGCACCGCTACTTCTGAATCGGGTATCCGATACCTGTGCACGGGTTGCGGGCTGCTGAGCGACATGGAGGGTATGTGCCCGATCGGCGACTGCCCCGGCGGCGAATCTCGAAGAGTGCGTGAACATCGCGGAACCAAGAAGGTAATGAGCACATGCACGGAATGTGGGGGCAGCGCACGTCAGCTCATCCGTCGCTTACGGACGGATGTGAATGCCGCGCCGTCGGTAATCACCACAACCCTGTACCAGCATTTGCCGGCCGCGACCGACGAGACGGTCAAAGAGGTCGGTGAAGGTCGTAAGCTCCTGATGTTCTCGGACTCCCGCCAAGCCGCCGCATTCGCGGCACCGTATCTGGGACGAACGTACGGACGTCTTCTCGAGCGCCGGTATCTGACCATGGCGTTGCAGGACCGTAAATATGCCGACGACGACCTCACGGTCGAGGACCTCGCGTACATCGCGCAGAAGAAAGCCAAGGCGGCGCATCACTTCCCCCAGACTGCCGGACGCGTCGTGATGGAGAAGGCTGCGAACGAATGGGTCATGGGTGAACTCATGACCATGGACCACAAACAGTCCCTCGAAGGTCTGGGATTGATGCGCGTGGCGGTGTCGCGCGCCAACGTCACCGTGCCGCGGGGGCTCACTCAACTCGGACTGGAGGAGGACGAGGCGTGGGATCTCATCGACGAACTGCTCAAGACCGTTCGTATGCAGGGTGCGGTGAACCTCCTCGATGAAGTCGATATCCGCAGTGAACGTTTCGAACCCCGCAACATGCGAATCCGAATCACCCGTGTGGGGTCCAACCCGAAGAGCAAGGTGCTGTCCTGGCTTCCGAGTGGGCGCGCAAACGGGACGAACAACCGGGTCCGCTTCATGTCCAAGGTCTTGGCCGAACTCGGCAAGGGCATGGATTCGAGCAAGGTGCTCGACGGATGCTGGCGCTTTCTTCTCGAGAACGGGTTCGTCAAGCACGAGCCGGACAAGTTCGAAGCGGATGCCTATCAGATCGACCACACCAGGCTCGCCGTCCACAATGGGATGGACTGTGCCTGGCATCGATGCGACACGTGTCGACGCATCACCGCATTCAACGTCCGAGGGGTGTGTCCCAACAGCACTTGCACGGGGAAGCTTCTCGCGTATGAGGTTCCTCGGCTCGACCGTGACACCAACCACTACCGGAACATCTACGGCACTCTCAATCCTGCACCTCTGAGCTCGAAGGAGCACACCGCGCAATGGACGGCGCGGCAGGCGGCCGAGATTCAGCGAGAGTTCATCGATGGCAAAGTCAACGTTCTCTCATGCTCGACTACGTTCGAACTCGGCGTCGACGTCGGTGATCTGCAAGCCGTGGTGATGCGCAATATGCCTCCCAAGACAGCCAATTACGTGCAGCGAGCGGGACGCGCCGGCCGTCGAGCCGCCTCGGCAGCGCTCGTCTTGACCTACGCCAAACGCAGTTCACACGACCTGTCGAAGTTCCAGGACCCGAAATCCATGATTGCCGGCCAGATGCGGATCCCGTGGATCCCCATCGAGAACGAGCGAATCGGTCGCCGACATGCGCATTCTGTCGCATTGGCTGCCTACTTCCGGCACGGCGTCGAAGCCACCGGCAAGCCCTGGACGCAGGCGGGCCAGTTTTTCCGCGCGGAGACCGAGGGTGGTGTTTCTCCCGCAGCGATGGTGAAGGATTTCCTCACCCCGGTACCCGAGCAGATGCGGGAA
Organism: Rhodococcus sp. 7Tela_A2; assembly: GCF_049311045.1. NCBI lineage: Bacteria > Bacillati > Actinomycetota > Actinomycetes > Mycobacteriales > Nocardiaceae > Rhodococcus > Rhodococcus sp. 7Tela_A2. Next base: position 90,026 of record NZ_JAXION010000001.1, read on the forward strand.
GACCTTCGTCGGATTCTCCCGCCGGAGGTGCGGGAGCAGATCGGGGTCGACAACGACGAATGGGTCCAGTACCTCGCGGACCTGCTGGACAAGGTCGAGAAGGACGTGGAGAACGACTTCCAGACCTTCCGCGAATTGATCGAGGAAGCAAAGAACGCGGAACAGTTCGGGATCGCCGTACACCTGCAGAAGACGTTGCGCACCATCGACGAGCGCCAACTGCTCGGCTTCCTCGCAAACAAGAACATCCTGCCGAAGTACGGCTTCCCGGTAGACACCGTCGAACTCAGGACCCAACACTGTCAGGAACCGGTCGGGCGAAACCTCGAACTGTCCCGCGACCTGAGTCAGGCGATCTACGACTACGCGCCGGGCAACCAGATCGTGGCCGGCGGCAAAGTCTGGACTTCACGAGGAATCCACCGGGTGCCGAAGCGCGAACTCGAGCAGTTCGAGTACCGAGTGTGCCGGAACTGCGACAGGTTCGAAGCGGCACGCACTCTCGACGCGGGTGAAGTGTGTGGCGGGTGCCAGGAACCGTTCACATCGCTCAAACGGTTCGTCATTCCCGAGTACGGGTTCGTCGCGGACGCCAAGGCCAGCGATGTGGGAACAGCGCCTCCGGAACGCAAATGGAACGGTGCCAGCTACGTCGAGCACATCGGTGACGTCGTCGACACCTTCACCTGGAAGTCCACGGGCGGCATCACAGTCGAAGCCAAGGCCGGAGTTCGCGCTCGCATGGCGGTGATCTCCGAAGGCGAAGGCGCCGGTTTCATGCTCTGTAAATGGTGTGGCTGGGCCACGCCGCGTGCCGGTCGGAATACTCCGCGGAAACATGAGCGTCCCGCCACCGGAAAACCTTGTGACGGAACGTTCGACGTCGTCTCGCTCGCGCACCGTTACGAGACAGACGTCGCAGAGTTCACCTTCGGTGATGTCAGCTACGACAGAGAGAGCGAATCGCGCTGGCTGTCCGTGCTGTACGCGCTGTTGGAGGGGGCATCAAAAGTCCTCGAGATCAGCCGCGACGATATCGACGGAACACTGTCGTGGAGTAAGGACGGGCGACGAAGTATCGTCTTGTTCGACACGGTGCCCGCCGGCGCGGGAGCAGCCAAGAAGATCGCGGAGAACCTGGGAGCTGTCCTCGCCGGGGCAATCGAGCGACTCAACTCGTGCGATTGCGGTACAGAGACATCGTGCTACGGCTGTCTGCGGACTTATCGGAATGCGCGCTACCACGACAAGCTCAGCAGGGGTGGCGCTCTCGAGATCTTCGAGGAGATCTCCATCGCAGGTGGTATGTCGTCCCCATGGCAGGATGCACTCGCTCTCGTGGACACCGAGGCCAGACCCTTGTTGTCCCAGCTGGCGGAAGCTGAGGTGCCGGTGCCACAGATCGGCGTCGAAGTAGGCGACGGGTGGCTCGTCGAGATCTTCTGGGAGAGAGAAAAGATCGCGATTCTTACCGATGACGACGCCGACCGGGAGGCTTGGTTGCGGGACAACGACATCGACTTTTTCCGACTCGAGATGGTAGATACGGAGGACTTGATCGGAAAAGTAACGCGGAGCTGAAAACAGAAGCTCCGGCGCGTGAGTGTGATTCTGCGACGGGGAGACTTGTCTGAGCGGAGGAACGGTGCCGACACCATTCGGGCGTGACGAGATTTCGGCGCTCGACGAACTCGAAACATGGATGGGTGACGAGGAGCGCAGACTCCGTGTCTGTCTCGGCGAGGTCGATCTCGTCGTTCGTGCAGATCTCGACGAAGCCGAGGTGCAGCGGATCCAGGGCTTCTACGGAATCGCTGCGCAACGTCATCGGCGGAAAGGTCGAGCGATCAGACACTTCATCGATCGCTATCCTGCACTCACGATGACCGCGTTGGTCGGGCACGCCGCACTTGCTTACGAACACGGCCGGTACTGGGAGAGCTTCTGGGCAGAGCTCGGACTGCCGCGAACCCTTGCCTTCGAGAACGCGCTCCGGGAATGCGTCGAGTCGAACCTTCAACGTTTCGGCCTCGACGCATTCCCCTCGCTCCGAGGGCAATACGTGCAGACGCTCGGCGTGCACGCAGGCGTCCCCATCCACTGCATGGGAGCGCTCGTCGAGGTCGCTGACGAATATCTGCACCGGGGACGTCTTGCTTCAGGAGCCGGCCTTATGGACTGGATCGTGCGATCCGACAAGAACCCGCAGGTGCTGAAGCTTGCAAAGCCGGTCCGCAACTTCCTCATGCACGGAGGTTCGTTCGCGATCGAGGTTCTCGACTATCTCGTCAAGAACGTCGATCGAATGCTGGACGGCGGGACGCCGAACGCCATCGAACTCGACATCCGCACGATTCCACGGATTCTTCGTCAAGGTTTCGACGCAGCCCTCGAAGTCCACGCCTTCGGGAGGTCGGGCGGTGCAGGCGCAAGCTCAGCGGCACGCGGACGTCGTTCCCCTTCGGTCGTATTCACGCCTCTGGACGATCAGGTCGTTATCGAACTCCCCCCAACCGAGCTCGGTGAAGAGGAGAAGTGGCGTGTGTGGTACGACGGTGATATTGCGGTCGCGAGTCCTTCCGGCGAGTGGGGACTCGATTGGCGGGAGTGGGAGCCGACGCGACTGCCGATCCCGAAACCGGCACGGGAACTCGTCATCGAATGTAGCTCAGCCGAAGCTGCCTGGAGGGTTCCGCTCGTGCGCACGAACGATCCAATTCTCCTCTTCGATCGAGACGGCCGCTGGCTACGGAACCAAGCAGTGTTGCCAAAGGGGCAGATACTGGCGGTGTACCCGGAACATGCCCGCTTGGTGGATGAGGTCGCCGACGTCGATCTCCAGCCCTACGCAGTCTTTGGCTCCCCCGGGGGCTGGCGCGGGTGGCAAGTAGCTGCGGTAGACCTCTCCCCAGCGACGTCGTTGAGGGTAGTTACCGATGCCCGCAAAGGAATCTTGCGTGGCGTTCGAGTCATCGAGGTACCACGGCTAGAACTGGGCGCGCCGATCGTGGGCCTGACGACGGCAGCGGGGGTTCCCGTCTATGCCGTGAAGCCGCGACTTCGCCTTCCCGGGCGGGGGAACGGAGAGGACTCATCGTGGCGAGTTCAGGTCAGGAGGAGTATCGACCGAGGCCCCGTCACAGATTCGACTTACACGACGGGTGTGGATGCGCGCACCGTCGAACCATTCGCTGGGGTGCATGGTGATCTTGCGGGCCAGTTCGATATTGCAGTCACAGGGTCTGCGGGTTCCAGTCTGCGATATACGGTCTTCGTCCTCGAAGGCGTCGACGTAACGATAGATCGCTGGGTCCGTCCACCGGCTCTCGGCGGCTTAGAGCCGGTCACGGCACAAATACCTACGCGTAGCTCCATCCGGCCGGTTGAGACCTCGGTCGAATTCAGCGGAAGTGATATCAAGCGCAACATCAGGTTCACTGCAGCTGTCGTCACCCACGCGTTGGTGCTGACACCACCCTATGTTCGGATCCATGTCGGCTCGGTCGGGCACGCAATCCGGTGGCGGACGTCGGTGCCGATGCTGTTCCATGCCGATCTGGACGAACAATCCTTATTGGTACTGAGTGTGCCAGGCTGCTCTGCACTTCGACTGGAATTGGTCGGCAGGGACAGTACCGCGCTCAAATGGTATTGCCCTCGGAGGACCGGGGATGGCCACTTCGAAGCCGACCTACGAGTCTTCACGGACGTCGCACGTAGGGCCGGCGACTGTGTGCTGACAGCTGTCGCTGTCTCGGAAGACCAGAAAATCGTTCGATTCACGGCGGCACAGATCCGTCCGGTCGGGAGCTGTAGGGAAATCCGGATCGAGGACGAGAGTATGGTCTTCGACGGACTCCGGGTTGTTGACAATCTGGTGGCGAATGTTTGGTGGTCGACCGCTCCCTGGGCAGGCGCCCGGGAGATCCCGGTGACCGATGTCGTGGTCCCCCTTCCGAAAGACCTGATTGCGGCAGGCAAGCTCTTGGTACAGCTCCGCGTGTCCGACCCGTGGGTGCTCGATGAGCCGCCGCAGTGGCCGGACAACCGGGTCTTCGAGATCGACCAAGCCGGATACAGGCGTGATCGGAACAAAAACCGTGAACGTCTCTCGAAGTATCTTGCGCAAGGAGGAGGTCATCCGCCCCGCAGCCCACAGGTCATGCCTGAGATCTGGACGGTCCTGGCTCGGACGTTGCACGATCCAGGAGATGTCCTTCAGGGACAGATGCGCCGTGAGTTGCTCCGGGTCGTCTCGGAGAATCCACGAACGGCGTTGGAGTCGCTGGGCAACAGTACGATTCCTACCTCCCGGCTACCATCCCTAGTTGTTCATACGGAGCTTGCTCGGCAGAACTACGGTTCCACCGAGACCTCGAACGAGTTGCATTCCAACCCGTGGGTGGGATGCATGATCGAGATCTCCGACCTCCCGCCCTTGAGCGCGCGGAGACGCACAGCGCGTGGGGAGCGGCTTGACACCCTGAACTACTTGGAACAGCACGGCGGAGATCCGCTGATCACCGTTCTGGGTTGTGGCACATTGCCCTCGACCGGTCGACCGGAGCATGAAATCGTCAGCGACTTGGTTTCGCTAGGAGACGACGCATTGGACTACTTGGCCACCGAGATCCGTAGCGTGCCAGGGCCGATGCTTAGTCCGGAAGCCCGATGGTCCGCATACCTCGAAGCGTTCGACCAGCGAAGTATATGGACAGGTCCGGACTCGCCGCTGGGGCTGATTGTCGAAGCGCGACATTTGAGTGCTGATCTGGAAGAGCGCTCTCCTGCGCTGTACTCCGCGGTGAGCGAACGACTCGCCGTTTTCGCCGAGATCGGCGCAGATGCCGCATGGACCGCGGTCCCTGCTTTCAGCCTCGTGGCCGCAGGACTGGCCAGGTTGGAGGCCCATCAATTCGAACGGGAACTGCTCACCCCTGCCGTGCTCGAGCACTGGGGGAGGGTAGCAGTACACTGCCCGACCTTGGTAGCTACAGACCTTGTGTTCGCTGAAGCAGTCCTTACCTTCGAAGAATACGGAGACCTGGTCACCGATTCTCCGAGTAAGTGGGACGATCGCTTCTAGTCCTTGATTCCGAGTTCTCGAAGAAGTGACTGGAAAATTGGCGATTCGTCAGCCGGCCAGGCAATGTCTCCGTTGTCTCCAGAGCTGGGGAGTGCCGCCTTGGCAATGGGAAGAATATCCGGGAAGGCTTTGAGGAGAACCTCGATGAACTGCACGGCCATGTCGCGGTCGAGCTGAATAGATTGGCTGCTCTTGGGCTTGGACTGGCGGTAGTCCGAGCCGAAGGTGCTCAGGTGAATCAGACGGGTTCCGTCACCATCTTCAATGATGTTGTAGTAACAGTCCACCTCAGTCGGATGCGCCTGGACCTTCTGTGTGCCTGCGGCGATGGAGCGGATACGAGCCATGGCCGGAATTGTAGGCGATCCTTGAGATCATTCCAGCAGGGCTCCCTGGAGGCCAATGAATGCGGACACTAAAGTCATGCCCATGGCCGTAAGAGTTGACCTGTCTGCAATCACCCGATCTGCGGTCCTTTCCGCGATCGAAGAGTTCGACGAGCTCGGCCAAGAAGAGTTCTTGCGCACACGAGGGTACGCGGAAGCGCGGAACTTCCGATTAGTTTACCGCGGATGCTTCTACGACTCGAAAGCGATTGCCGGGGTCGCGCACGGGTATGCAACGGGGTATTTCTGCGACAGCTCGGAGTTTTCAGGTGGCCTCGCAACGGTTTCCGATCGTCTCACCGACCTTGGTTTCGTTGTAGACCACGGTGGCAAGCACGCCCGAGGGGGACTCTTGTGGGATCTTGAGACCACCCAGGTATTCAAGCGAGGTGGTCGAAGCGCTGCGTACAAGTTCGTGGTGCTCAGATGGGCAGTGGAACGTACTGATTCACACCCAGGGTTTGTTCGCTTTTCCAACGCTCGGAAGGAATTGGCGGAACTGTTGGCGCCCTTTGCGGTAGCTCAGTCTGCACCGAATCCTGCGGACCCGTGGGTTGCTCTGCGGGGGAGTTGGTGGACTCTCGAAGCGCGGGAGGGAATCGATGTGGCCGCAGCCGGACATCAGGTCCTGAGCGCGCTGGCCGCACGCGAGGATCTCCGTGCCGGTCTCTCGGAATCCGTGCGGTACCAACTCCGAGACACCGCCTGGCGTGAAGAGGCGACTGAGGTGCTCGACCGACGGATTGCGGAACTTTCAAGTCGAGCTCGCGCTCATGAGCTGATCAAGGCACTTCGTGTCTGAATGGACGCGCAAGCAGTCGCTTCATTGCCCGCGAGCAGAATATCGTCAGCGGTGTCTATTCAAACGTGATCGGTACAGGCGGTTTCGTGAAGCGGATTCTATTGGTGCTCCGGTGCCTCCCTCTCACGAACCGACCGGTAAGAATTTGACAAAGCCGGAGGTGTGTACCTTGCTGCGGCGATCCGCAGGCAGGTGTCACCCTCTTCGCGATCAGCTACGCGATGAACAGGAGCAGCACGGAGCATGGCGCTACGGCCGGCGGCGGACTGAACCACAGTGGGTACTCGAGCCGCTGCCATGGCGTAGTGCGGAACACGTTGATGCGGTCGTCAACAGCGGGTCCCGCGCTGACAGCCCACGCAGTGTTCCTTTCGAGCTTGTGAGTACTTCGGTCATCACGGCCCCCGCTCCCGCCATGCTTGGACAAAGGCACTCACCGTCCTGCCGCACTCTTCGTATGAAGCCATCCGCCTTCGTCGCGCTTTCCGCACTTAGGTGGCTTGACCCGTGGGAACGGCATTGCGTTCCACATGGGTGTATCCGCGTGCGCACACTGCACCGGGTCAGCGGGACGATGCACTGCCTCTGCCGCCGTGACCAGAGCGGGGACACCAGGCGTCGCACGAAGCGTTTCGATCGTGCTCAGCTACCGGACCGGATCACCGACCCCAGCTGAATCAAGCGCCCGCTCCAGAGGCCGAGGCTCAGACACTCCTCCAGGCTCTCACGGGTGGGTCCGGTTAGGCGACGCTGGTTAAAGATGGCCAGCGTTTCCCGGATCAGCGCCTCGACGCCGAGTTCTCGACCCGTGCAGGCGGCGTTCATCGCGTTAAGGATCGCCTCCGGCGCGATATCGCTGAGGGGGCGGGCGACGTGGTCGGGTGTCGCACGGAACCCGCGCCAGTTGCCCTGGTCGAGCTGGCGAGGCCACACGAAGGATCCGAGAGAAGTCGTTGAAATCAGCTCACCGGGCACACAATCGATTACATAGTCTCTACGCGCTGCGGATACCCTATCGAACCCGAATCGTCTCGCGATGTCTCGGGCCAACCGCTCCAGGAGAATCGGTCCTTCGATCTCCACCGTTTCGCGCACGGCGCCAGTGATGATCCGTCGTACCGATGCAGAGTTGACGCGATCGAGATCTTCGCGTTCTCCGAGCGGAGTGGTCGGGGCGCAGATATACGCAACGCCGCGGCCGTGCCAGTCGCGTTCGGTGGACGACGGTGCCAAATCCTCCTCGAAGTAAATCGTAGGGGTAGGCGTCGCGGCGACACTCGCGACGAGCTCGTGTCGTCCCTCCGTGACCCCATCGGGCACAAGCACCTGGTCGAGTTCGTCCTTGACGAAGGAGAGATCGGCCAGCACATCGAGGTTCTCGACGGGGACCTCTTCCGCGGCGCGAGCTTCCGCGTCTGCGATCTCGATGGCGCGTGCCTCCGCTTCCCTGGTGAGCTGGTCCTCGTACTGACGCCGTCGTTCACGCGCAGTATCGACAGCGGCGTCGATGCGATCGAGTACCGCTCCGGAGTTTTCGATCCATTCGGGAAGCCACACCCGAACCGACGAGCCCCAGTGCATCAGGGTCTCGAGCAAGCGGGGGGTGAGGTCGCGGTCGGACACGGTAGACCTGCCGGCCCATCGCGGGCCGTCCAGTATCACTGCGACCTGCCAATGATCGCAATCTGGTTCCCGCACAACGATATCGAGGACGAATTCGGACAAGCCGTAGTTTGTCGTGACCTCGTACCCGCGTTCGGTGAGGGCTGTGCAGATGCTTCGCTGGACGGCGTCGACATTGTCGTTGGTTTTCACCGACGGGCTCGGAGCGACCCGTTGCGCCGCCATCTCCAGGTAACCGCGCAGGTGCGCGAGTCCCACAGACTTTGTACGCGACAGATCGATATCGGACGGATCGAACGACGTGAAGATCACGACCTTTCGCCGCGCCCTCGTGATGGCGACATTGAAGCGCTTCTCGCCGCCTGCCCGACTGAGTGGCCCGAACTGGAGGGGGAGCTGTGTCTCGCCGGGCTTCTTCGAGAACGCCGTCGTGAAGAGGATGACGTCACGCTCGTCGCCCTGAACGTTTTCGAGGTTCTTGACGAAGATGCCGTCTTCCTTATCGGGTCGAAGCTGTTCCCGGACCAAGGGGTCGTCGCTTGCTTCCAAGAGGTCCTGAACAAGGACGCGCTGCTGGAGGTTGAAGGTGACCACCCCGATGCTCTGACCCGCAAGACGCGGGGTGGCAAGCCGAGTCCGAATCTCGTCGACGATCGCTTCGGCCTCGACCCGATTGGTCCGGTACCCCTCTTTGCGGTTCTCGCGGTTGAAATGACCTCCGACGCGTCGCCATTCGACACCTGCGGTGGAGTCACCTCCAGGCGACGGAAGACTGGCGAGCCGGCCTTCGTAGTACTTCTGGTTCGAAAAATTGATGAGCGTCTCGTCCTGACTGCGGTAATGCCACGAGAGCCACAGGCGCGGTACTCCGGACTCGACACACTCGGTGAGGATGCTCTCGAGATCCTCCGGTGCGATCGTTCCGTCCTCGTCCGCCTCGTCATCGTCCACGGCGCTGACCTGGCCGAACGTCGACGGAGGCATCTGCTGCGAGTCCCCGACGATGACCGCTGCGCGGCCCCGGCCGAGCGCACCGATTGCCTGCGCGACAGTCACCTGAGACGCCTCGTCGAACACGACCAGGTCGAATGTCGCCGAACCGGGCGGGATGAACTGCGCCAACGACGTCGGGCTGACGAAGACGCACGGCGTCGCCGCCAGGATGTGGTGTGAGTACCGCGACATGAGGTTGCGGAAGGACGCGCCACCGCGTTTGCGTTCGAGTGCGCGGCGCAATTCGCCGACCTCGCCCTGGAGCGCCCCTGCCTGGAACGGCCGACGAGACAACAACGCGGCCGGCAGTGCCTTGACCTGCTCGGCGCGCAGCGCGTCAGCGCTACGCACGAAATCCGAGATCTCGCCGTCCCGCAGAGCGGTCGTGAAGTTGGCGACGCCTGTGGTGCGTCGCCGCTCCTCGAGCGAAGCACGTGCTGCGCCGCGAATGAAAGAGACCGGCGCTTCGGCGGCGGGAACCCGTCCGGTGAGAAGGGCTTCGACGAAGTCGTGCAGTTCTGCGCTACGCAGGGGTTCGAGATATGCGGACATGCGCGACCACGCGAAGAAACGCTGAGAACCGCCGTACTGGGCCTCTTCTCGGACGGCGCGGCTGTCCCGCTGCCATGCCGTGAGCCAGTGGTCACCGTTTGTCCACCGAGCTACATCGGCATCGGTGGTCCCGAGGGATGAACGCAAGGTCACCCATGCGCCGGCAACTTCGTCGAGTGCACGAATCTCCCGATCCGTCAGAAATCCGACGGACTCGAGATCGTTCCACAAACCCGGTGACTCGTCGACGAAACCAATTGTGTCATCGATGTATTCGAGCACCGGGCGCAGCTCGTCGGCGCAGGTGGGAGTCAGCGGATTCCAGGTGGGCGGAGCGAAAGGACCGAGGAGATCTCGGACGGCGGTACGCAGGTGTGCGACCTGTTCGCGGGCGACGGGGATCATCCGCAGTAGCGGAAGCACGGCTTGGGGTGCGAGGTCGGCATCCGGGTTGGCGAACGGTGCGAGGCTCCGCTGGAACTGCTCGGCCTTCTTCTTCTTGCCGAAGATGCCCTTGGCGCACTCTTCCGCCTCGGTGATGAAGAAGTCGACATCGCCGGACTCGAGGAACATCGGAACGAATGTGCGTAGTACCGGCGCGCAATTCTGTTGTGTCCGGGAGATATCGACGAACAGCGCTTCACGTGCCGCAGCGAATTGGGGGCTACGCATCCAGACGAGTGTCTCGGTGTCGGGCACGTGACGTCCGAGTTGTCGACGGGCCTGGGGGAGCAGCGCCACGATGTCCTCCGGCGCCTGCACCCGTTCGAGAAGCGTGCGCGTACGAGAATTCGTCAGTGCCGCATCGACCGCATCCGCGAAACGGAGCACAGCGAGGGACACGTGCTGTTCCTCGATCCCCTGCGGCACGGATCCGGCTAGTGACCAGGGGGAACCTGGGCGTATTTCGAGGGGCTGGGCCGCACGCGAGAAGAGCTCGAGCGTGTCCCGAATGGCGGCCCAGGGTTGACCCGGCCGCGCAACGTACCAGCTGGGGATCGGAGCAGTCGGTCCGTCGCCGACCTCGAGAACCGACTCGAATGCACGCCACAACGAATGATCGACGCCGTTGCGGCTGTGGATCTTGTGAGGGTATTCGGCGAGAGGCACCAGCTTCGACCTGAATTCGGCGACCTTCGCGTCCCAATTGTGCGAGTTGTAGTAGATGTTGTTGTCGATCGCAGCCTTGAGCTGTTCACGAATGGCACTCTGACTCTGGCTCTTGCCGTGAAGATCGAGCGTGAAGTTGGTCAGGCCGACCTTCGACACGCGCTTCTTGACAACGTCCAGCGCCGCCTGCTTCTCCGCTACGAACAAGACGGTCTTGCCGCGTTCGAGAGCGTGCGCAATGAGATTGGTAATCGTCTGGGATTTACCGGTTCCGGGAGGACCTTCGATTACGAAGGTGCGCCCGGACGCAGCCAGCGCCACCGCCCGCAGCTGGGATCCATCTGCAGGGATGGGGACGGGCACGGACGCCTCGTCCACCTCCACGCTGTCGAGGCTCTCGTTACCCTGCGGGTCGCGGAACGACTCGCCGGCGTGGTGCGTGAGGTGCTGGACGATCGGGCTCTGCTCGAGGACGTCCCAGTGTTCGTTGAGGTCCTTCCACATTCCGAAGGTGCCGAATTGGCAGATCGCAACGGTGGCAACCTCATCGACCCGTAGGTCGACGTTGTTCTCGACGAGAGCTGCGCGGATGCCCCGGAGCGCGTGAGCGATGTCGAGGCCGCTGTCGTCCAGCTTCGGGGACTCGAGAGCTTCGATCGACACGTTGTGCTTGAGGCGAAGCCACTCGACGAGGCAATAGTTGGGGGACGCGACTTCGGTGGTGTCGACGGTGATCTGGAACGGCTTCCGACCGGCGCCGCCGACGATGCGGATGGGGAGCAAGAAGAGGGGAGCGCGGGCCTCCGCACCGGTCGATGTGCGGTGGATGAGCGCGCCGAGCGTCAGGTACAGGTTCGCGCTACCCGTCTCCTCGAGCATTGTTCGTGCTGTGCGAGCGAGTTCCTTGAACCGCTTGGCGCACAGGTCACGTGAAACCGCGCCGTACATCCGTCGGTCATCCGCGAGATAGGACAGGAGCACCTCGGATGAGATCTCGGATGCGCGCCGCGCGCCCTGCAATTCGTGAATCGACGCAAGGTCATCATTGGGAGTGAGGGTGATGGAGTCGCCGGAGTGGATGATGTCGTCGAGAAGCGGGAGTCCGTCCTGAGGCACGTGAAGATCGATTACCTGCGCGGACGGCTTCAAGTTCAAGAGACGGTTTCGAGTACTCAGATCGAGCAGAGCGCGCTTCCACTTCCGAACCCGCGCGGGCGCATGGTCCGTAGTGTCCAGGACGACATCGTCAGTAGTGCCGCGGGCCTTCAGTTCGTCGGGTAGTGCGAGGACGACGTTGTGAAGGTCGACCGGCCGGGGTTGGGTCTTGGGCGCAACGTCGTTGCTGGAAAGCAACGGACGGATACCGCTCTTCCTGGCAGCGACGACATCGACAACACCGCATAGGGTGTCAGGAGACGCAAAGTACTCCCGGGCACGCTTTATCGCCCCCTTGAAGTCTCCTGCGTCGGTCTGGTCGTAGTAGACGGCATCCACGGCGACGGCTTTGCCGGACTCGACGAGATTGACGAGTGCGTTCGGTTCCAAGATTGTGGGGAGTGGAAGCGACGCATCGTCGGTGAGAAACCCGGTGAAGGCATGTCCGGCGACGAGCCAGAGCAAGGGGCGGAGACCAGCCGCTTCGAGGCACGCGGCGTAGGTAACCGCCAGGTCGATACAGGTGCCGAAGCTTTGTTCGAGAACCTGAGCCGTGGTGCGAACCTTCTGTCCGGTTCGTTCGAATGAGGCAGGAGGATCGATGTATCGGATCCCTCGGGACCTCAGCGATTCGTAGATGGCAGTGGCGATGAGCGCGGACCGTTCCGGGCCGTTCTGGTATCCCTCGAGTGACGAACTGCCAGTATTCCTGCGTAGTAGTTCGGCCGCATCGCTGAGGACAGACTGCACAGCGGACGTATTGGGCTGAACGAATGCAGCCAGGGTGTCGTAGAAGATCGGGGCGTTGAACCACTCGTTGTGCGCGAGGACCTGGATCGGGATCGTCAGATGAAGGTCCGGTGCCCACATCCTCGACACGGTCACCGCAATGGTCGCCGGATGCGCTTCTTCCAGCGCACGCAAATAGGGGACTGCAGGGGCGAAATCCGCGAAGTGGTCCCAGTAAGCGTCGGTGCCGTCGAGGAGTTCGCCGTCGTACGTTCGAGTCCAGGCCGGTGCGAGCTCCTCACCGTTGCCGAACAGGCGGACCGTCACGGTTGTGTCGACCGCCGGCTGGCCGGATGCGTTCGTAACGCGCAGGTCCGAGATCAAGGGCACCGAGTTGTGGACCAGGGCCAGGTTGACCGCCGGCTGGGTAAGCATCCGGACGACGAGCCCGGACTGCTCGACCGTGCTTTCTTTCCACAACGAGTCTTGTTTCACAGCTTCACTCCACCTTTTCGGAACGACCAGACGTATATCAGCCGAAACCGACACATCGCCCACATCCTCCTATCGGATCAGAGCGGAAAAATGTGACACCCGTCCGTTGACGCTGGTCGGCGACGTTTCGCGCAAGAGTGCATACTCACTCGCCATGACCGGATCACGCACCGAAGACATCCTGCTGCCCAAGCGCCGTGTGTATGCCGCCGAAACGTGGGAGGAGCAGCGTCGGGATGCCTGGTCCTCTTTCACGACTTGGTTCCGAGAAGAGATCTGGGACCTCGAGGGTTCCGCGTCGATCACGCTCGAAGCGGAGCTCGGCGTGCGGACGGTAGGAGTGGAGATCGAGTCGAGGTCGGGCAGACCGTCGCGCGTGGCCGTGCCTATCCGGTTGCTCAACGAACAAGAACTCGAAAGGATACGTGCCTCGTCTCAGTGGGAAGAGAAGCCGATACGGGTGTCGGCTGCCGACCCCTCGGAGCGTGTCGAGTTCCGCTTGAAATCGGCCAGTGGAGTCTTCGCTCGGCGCGAGGTGTCAGAACTCTTCGAGCACGTATTCGCGCTTCCCCATCCCAATGGGACCGTGGTGAGGATTATCGATCACACAACTGGACGCGTCCGCAACCGTCGTTTCGAACATCGAACCGTTCCGCTGGGGCGGGAGACTCGTCAATATTCGCTCATGACCGAGAGCGAATTGAACACCGCTGTGATCGTGCAGGACCGAAGTGAGCTCGGGAAGCTGGTATTTCGATCGCTGAAGAGGATGTTCGACGACCGCGTGAGGTTGGTGCGCCCTGAATCCTGGGAGATTCCATTGGGATCGCAGATGGTGCGGGTGATGGTAGGGCCGTCATATCCTCGAGTTCTGATCATTGTGCCAAAAATGGCTCGCCCGTTCGGTTTTGCGGAGTTTCCCGAACGACGAGTGGAAATGTTGGTGAGAACCTCGTATCTGCGTTTCGTAGATGACGGAGAGCGACTTTCCGTCATTGTCGATGTTCCCGCTCATCCATTTGTGCCGCGACACCTGGACGACGCGATCGGGCAATTGAAGGACTTCATCGACCGCTGTAAGGAGGAGTACGGTGCGGGGAAAGAAGGTCGGGCGAGATACCAAACCATTTATCAGGGTGGGTCGCGGAAGGCCGAAGAGAAGGTCAGGAAGGAAGATGAGAGCGAGTCCTTCCCTCCCGCTCTCGCAGCTCTGACCCACCTGGACGAGGACGGAACGAAGGTGCTCGAACCCATCAGGGTTGCGCATGTATGCAAACACGATCGGGATGCCATCCTCGAGTACCTCCGCCTGGTGAAGGAACAGGAGTTGGAATGGTTGGCGTCTGCTGATGAAGCGACCGCGTCAGGGGACATCGACGAGGCTGCGTCGTGCAACCACGAAGCAGCGGCCTGGGAAAACACCTACCAAAACCTACGAGCGGCTCTCGAGGTTACGGTGTTGCCCGGGAGCGGAGCGGCCTGCAAGGACTGCGCCGCAATGGCCGACAAGTCGTGAGGAGCCGTTGCGGTTGCCGACGACGCATTCACACCGTTCACGCGCAATAGTCACAACGCCCGCTACGGGGAAGGGCAGTGTGATGCTGCGGGCACAGTTCGATCTTCTCGGGACGAGCTGCCGCAGCCTTACGCGCTGCCACTTCGCGTGACGCGGTGACCTGTGGCGGGAGCGTAGGAGTGCCTCCGTTCGAAGGCAGATCGGTGCTGAAAGCGCGGTAGCACCTGAGGCGGGCTTCGGACGCGTGATGATCGAGGTCGTCCGGAATGGGCTCACCTGCTGTCTCGAGGACGAACCGGTACCCGTCGCCGACCGTCTGACTCTGGGTGACACACAGAGAAGTGAGCGGCGGTTCGCCCCCACGAGCACATTCTTCGACGACAACTGCTAGTACCTTGCCGATCCAATTGCGCATCTGCGACTTCGTCCGAATGCCCGAGACTTCCTGGACCTTTTCCGCCAGATCCTTGTAGGTGACGAAGTCGTTGTAGCGGGTAGCGGTCTCCAGCAGGACGTCGTGCGCGACCCTTCCCCACTCAGCGATCGCATCGCGGAAGGACACAGCAGATCCGTCGGATACACGCCAGGTGCCCGGTGTCGTTGTGGGAGCGGGCTCGACCTGGTCGATCTCGTCAGGAGTGCTCACGGGCTCGTCGGTCGAAAGATCCGTGTTCGAGACGGCCCGGGGCGTGTAGGTGCTCGTGGCGAAGCCGAACTTGCGGAGCTGAGCCAACGCATGGTGGGTATTGAACGCGGAGCGCGGCTGCCCTGTGATCAAGTGGTACGCCTGTTTCGGAGGATAGAGAACACCGTCGATGTCTGCCCAGTGTTCCTGGAGAGGTTCGGGGGCAGCCTTCCGGATAAATGCGGCGGTGGTTTCGATGTCCGAATCGGGCGTATCACTCATGTGCCCCATTAGAGCGCGTAGTGCCGACAGTCTTCGCTTCGACCCCGCCAGGTGCGTGAATTCTCGGGACTCACAGCGCCAGATGCACTCTCGCACGATCCGAAAAGGTGTCAGATATGGAGTATTGTCCGCTGGTCGACTGTTCTGTCGGCGGTCGAATCAATACGGGCATAGGGGCACCTTGAACGCCGACAACAGCGTGCTGGAATCGATCATTCATTGCGAGATCCTGGCTCGATGCAAGGCCGGTGAGGACTTGCCGTGCTCGAAGGTCGTTTCCGTGCAGGATGTGCCTCTGTCCGAGCACCAGGTACCCGAACCGTGGACAGGGCATCTCGACAGAGCTCGCTTGATCTTCGTCAGTAGCAATCCCTCGATCGACCCGCGCGAGGCGTATCCGAGTTGGGGAGACGATATCGCCGGATCCGTTCGATACTTCACCGACCGGTTCGACGGAGGGCACGGGCAGATCCGTGACGGTATCTACAGTCCGTTGCCGGAGGGCGGATGGTCCGGCGCGGTCCGTTTTTGGGCAGCGGTAAGGCAACGGGCGTTCGAGCTGATTCCCGGAGCCACTCCCGGGGTCGACTATGCGCTCACGGAGGTCGTGCACTGCAAGAGCACGAATGAGATCGGTGTGGCGGAGGCGCGTCATACGTGTGCGACGAAGCACCTTCCCACCGTGTTGGCGGCTGCGACGGAAGCGCGAGTCGTTGCGGTGATCGGTGTGCACGCCGCCCGTGAGGTCTCGCGTCTGTTCGACCTGGGCCTCGACGGGAACAGCAGGTACGCGGAGCTCGATCAGGATGGCAGCCGCCGCGTATTCGTCTACCTGGATCATCCGTCGAGCTGGGGAAAGAAGAAGCGTTTCGCTATGGCTCTGACGCATGACGAGCTCGACCGAGTGCGCATGGCGCTCGCAGACAGCACTCTCGAGTAGGATCGCGGTCACGCCGGCGACGGACTCCGACCCGTGCGTACCACCAACAGCCCCGCCGCCACCATCACCTGTCCCACCATCAAGGCTGCCGGCAGCGCGATGAGTTCCCACCCGGTCGAGGCGAACCCGAAAGCCCACACCAGGATGGCCGCGGCCAGAGCCACTGTGGTCACCTGTCCGAGCGCCATGAGGACTGTCGCCCTCCCTCGAGTGCGTCGCCGGAGAACGCAGGCGGTCCCGACGATGGCTCCGGCGAGAGAACAGGGCAATCCGACCAATGTCGGCAGCACCACCAGCAGTTCGAGACCACGGCCGCCGACTTCGACCACTCCCGACGCGACCAGCTGAGGCACCACGTAGATCAGGACCGCAACCGTGCACAACACCGAGGTGATCGAGACGGTCAGGAGCATCTTCATGCAGGGAAGGTAACGGACGAGGGGATCCGTTCGAGGATGCCCCGGACGGACCGCAGAGTTTCGGTCGAAAGCCGCCGCAACCGAGGGGCGAATGGCACAGAATGGAGCGGTAACCAATAGCAGGCAAGTGGGAAAGGTGCTTGCAGGATCCATCGTCCACCCCGCTTCTCGGCGCTTGAAAGATGCTGGGGGACTAGCAGTTTCAGGATGTGCGATGATCGAGGCACTCGTGGGGATCCACGCGACGGATGGTGAGCCCGACCAGGCTCGGTCCGGACTGCCGACGCGAACCGAGGACGATCCAGGTGGCGCCGGCGTCTCCCTGGAGAGGCTGCTCGCGATCGCGAAGCTGACCCCTGCGCAGGCGGCCGTGCTCGTCACCGATGTGGTCGATCAGGTCGGGTCGGAACACGAGCCGGGGCGTTCTCGGGCGAGTTTTCGAGCAAATGCCGTGACGGTGTCCGACAGCGGGCACCTCACGATCGAGCGCGGCGGGAACGCGGGATCCCGGGACGAGGTCCGTGATGCGCTCGCGGTCCTACTTCGAGAGGTCGCGGCGAACTGTCGCAGCGCCGCATTTGCGGACCGGCTGGACGAATCGATCGCCGAGGCGTCGGACCCGGTCGTCCTCGCGCAGCTCGTGCGTAGCACTGTCGCAACAGAATTCGGTCCGGACGAGGTGGAGGCGACGCGGCGTCAGCTCGCCGCGCTCGTCTCTGCGGTGCTGGGACGTGCCCGTCCGGAGGGTCGAGCGCACGAACGGCCGGACGCGCCGGATCAGCCGCCCCCGGCCGCCGGGTCCTCTCTTGCCTCGACCGGCTGGCAGCCACCCACAGGGAAGATCTGGCATCGCAGGAGAAGGCGACCGTCGTGGCGCCGAGGTCTGCTCGCTCTGCTCGCCCTCCTCGTACTCGCCGGGATGGTGTGGGTGGCTCCGAAAGCATGGTCGGAGCTGCGGCAGGGATGGAACACCCTCCTCGACCCGGGGGAGTCGTCGATGGACGATCAGATCAGTCCGGTTTCGCCGCCGCCCCCGGCGCCCGACGCCGCATCCCCTCCGGCCGAGCCGGGGTCCACCGAGCCGGGCCCCGTCCCCGTCGATCTTCCGGGTGAAGCCGGACCGATCACCCGGATGGTCGCGAGCTTTGCCAACGGTGCCTGTGAGCCGGGGCGATCGTGCAACCTGCGGGTGGACGTCGGCGTCGATCCCGCAGCGAATGTCGGTGCGGTGACCTGGAATCTGACCGTCTACGACAGATGTACGGGTGCTGTCGGTCCCGGTGGTGCGGTCACGGTGCCGGTACCGCCCGGCACGCAGGAGGCCTACGGCGTCGGTCGCGTCGATCTGCCACCGGGTTCTGCCCTGGCGGTCGCCGCGGTCAGCACGGCTCCCGCTGCCGCCGCGTCGGAGCCGCTGTACGTGCCCACCGAGAACGTCACCTGCCCGCCGGGAGGCTCTGGTGCAGGCGGATAGGCGCCGATCCGATCCCTGGCTCGTCGCTGCGGCAGTCGTCCTGGTCGCTCTCGGCGTGCTCAACATGTGGACGACGGGAATGACGGCACCGGCAGTGCGTCACGCGGTTCTCGCCGGCGTGGGCCTCGGCGCCATGTGGGCGACCTCGCGAATGCGGATCGCTACCCTGAGCCGTTTCGGCTGGATCCTGTACATCGTCTCGGTTGTCCTGCTGGTGGCGGTGCCGCTGATCGGTATCGCGACGATGGGCGCGCAGCGCTGGCTGAATCTCGGCGTGTTCACCCTGCAACCCTCCGAGATCGCCAAGCTCGCCCTGGTTCTGGTGCCCGCATCGATACTGGCTCGTGACTACACGGTCCGCAGGTTCCTGGCGGTCCTGGCGGTTGCGTGTGTGCCGATCGCGCTGGTCGCACTGCAACCCGACCTGTCGACGGCCGTGGTTCTCGTTTTCACCGTGGTGCTCATGCTGATCCTGGCCCGGGTGCCGATGCGGTCACTGCTCCCGCTGTTCGCGCTCGGCGTCGCCTCGCTACCGCTGGCGTTGCTGTTCCTCCGCCCGTACCAACTCGATCGGATCAACGTCTTCCTCTCGCGCGACGCGGATCCGCAGGGTTCCGGCTGGGCTGCCTGGCAGGCGGACATCGCGATCGGCAGCGCGGGATGGTGGGGGCTCGGCCGGGAACCGGACTACGGCCTCCGGGCCACCTACTTGCCGGAATCCGAGCACGACCTGGCCTTCGCGAGCTTGGTGTACGGATGGGGTCTGGTCGCCGGGCTGGCCGTCGTGCTGGCTGTCGTGGTCATCGTGTGGCGCGCCGTCCTCGCTGCCCGACACGCACGGACGAGGGAAGCGGCACTCGTCGCGGCAGGTGTCGCCGGACTGTTCGGAATTCACACGGTGGTCTCGGTCGCCCAGAGTCTGTCGCTGCTGCCGCACACCGGCATGCCCATCCCCTTGTTCAGTTACGGGGGCACCGCCTCGATCGTCGGATTCGTCTCTCTCGGCCTGGTGCTCGCGGTGCGGCGCGACGGCGTGACGCGTTCGCTGTGGGCCACCGAATCCAGGAAGCGACGGCTCCCTCGGGGAGTGTCGACGAGCGCGGTGGCGGTGACCGCGTCGCTCGTCGCGATGTCGATGTTCGCCTGGCAACTCCAGACCGCTCACGGCGGCGATCTGCGGGCCACCAGCGACACGCAGATGCTGCGCTGTCTCCGACTGCCCGCCGAACGAGGTGACATTCTCGACCGAAACGGTGTTCCGGTCGCGGTCAATGTCGCCGAATACTCCGTTGCGGTGGTTCCGCGGATGTTCGCCGACGGTGACCCTGGGGTACGCGACGAACTCGCCGCACTCCTCGCCGTCACGCCTGACGCACTCGCGGACGACCTGACGAGCGCGGAAGAGGAGATGCAGCTCGTGCTCGGACGCGTCGGGGCCGAGCAGGCCCGGCGAATCGTGGATGCCCAGTTGCCCTGGGTGCTCGTGTATCCGACCGGACGCAGGCAGTATCCCCAGGGGGAGTCGCTGGCGTCCGTCCTCGGGTACGTCGGGACCGCGGACGAGCAGGGCATGCAGTACTGGCCGAACCTCCCGCTCGGAGCGCGGGTGGGCAAGGCGGGACTCGAGATGCAGTACGACGCGTTGCTCCGCGGCGTCGACGGCCGGCAGTGCATGTACGTCGATCCGTCCGGGCGTCCGGTAGGCACAGGGGAGAGGGTGGACCCGGTGCGGGGTCACGACCTGCGGTTGCACCTCGACCTCGGCTTGCAACAGGCCGCGACCGATGCGCTCGCACAGGCGATGCGCACCAGCGGAGGCGACCTCGGTGCCGCAGTCGTGATGGATGCCCGCACCGGTGGGGTGCTGGCACTGGCAAGTGTTCCCGGCTACGACAACAACGTCTTCGAACCACCGGTCGACCCGGTCGCTCTCGCGGCGCAAACCGAGGGCACGGGGCCGGGGCGGATGCTCAACCACGCCGCGCAGACCGCCGTGCCTCCGGGCTCGACATTCAAGATCGTTACCGCCGCGGCGAATGCGGCGTCGCACGTGTTGTCGCCGGACACCGTGCTCGCGGGCGGCGCCTCCTATGCCTACGGAGGGCACACTTTTGCGAACTGGCAGCCCATGGGCGGGAACAGTCTGCTGGGGGCCATCCAGTGGTCGGACAACGTCTACTTCTATCAGCTCGCCGACCTCCTCGGTCCCGAGCGCATAGCGACGACCGCGGGTGAACTGGGTGCCGGCTCGCCGACGGGCATCGATCTGCCCAACGAGTCCGCGGGTTTCCTCGGGACACCGGAGAACGTCAGCGACATCGGTGGGGCCTGGTATCCGGGGTCGACCCTGTTGATGGGAATCGGTCAGGGCACCGTGAGCTCGACCCCGTTGCAGGTGGCGCGTTGGACGTCGGGCATCGCCTCCGGCGCGATGGTGACGCCCCAACTCGCGGCGTCCTACGGGCCGGCGGAGGGTGTGCCCGTTCCGACAGAGGCCCCGCATCGACTGTCGTTCGCGGACGAACTCGGACCTGTGCGAGCGGGGATGCGGGCATCGGCCACAGCCGGTACCGCCGGTCAGCTCGCGAGCCTGCCTGTGCCGGCCGGGGCGAAGACCGGTACCGCCGAGGACCCCTCGGCCCCCGGGAAGGGCCTCAATGCCTGGTTTTCCGCGGTGGCACCCTTCGATGCACCCGAGGTCGTGGTGACTGCACTCGTGCGGGGCGGCGGATTCGGTTCGGCGACATCAGGTCCGGTCGTCAAGACTCTGCTCGAGCGCTATCTCGCCCAGACCCGCTGACCAACCAGACCCGCTGAACATCAGGCGCTGTAGGCGGCGACCACCTCGGGGTGGTCCATGCAGGCGGTCGCGCCTTCCGCAACGCACGTGAGAGGACGCTCCGCGGCCTTCACGGGAAGGCCGAAGGCTTCTTCGAGCAGTTGCGGCAGACTGCGAAGCATCGATCCACCACCGATCGCCAGCATGCCTTCGGCCATCACGTCACCGATGGCCCGCGCCGGTAGGTCGTCGAGGCACGCGGACAGCGTCTGCACGATGCTCGTCATGGTGGGGCGCACCGCATCCATGATCTCCTCGGTTTCGAGAGTGACCAGCCGGACCCGGCCGGTCGCGGCGTCGCGGCCCTCCACCACGAGCGGCTGCTCCTCGGCGACCTCGGGCGCTCCCACCTTGGCCCGCTCCGCTGTGAATTCGCCGACGACGAGTTCGTGTTCCGCGCGCAGGTAGCGGAGTATCGCCCTGTTCAAGTCGTTTCCCGCAATTCGGCAACTGCGGTGCGACAGGACACCGCCGTAACAGAGTGCAGTGACTTCCGAAGTGCCGCCGCCGATATCGACGACGAGATGGGTCGACGGCTCGAGCGGGTTGAGACCGCAACCGAGCGCGCCGGCCACCGGTTCCGGCACCAGACCGACCTTCCGAAGACCCGCCTCGTGCGCGACTTCGAACATCGCGCGACGCTCGAGCGGGGTCGCGCCGGCGGGAACCGCGACGACACCCGTCGGCCGTGTACCGAACCGGCGGCGGGGGGCGGCCCGCTCGAGAACGGCACTGACAAACGTCCGAGCCGTCCCGAGATCCACGATGACACCGTCACGTATCGGGTGAATCGCCGTGATTCCGGAAGGAATGCGGTCGACGAGGTCACTCGCATCATGGCCGATCGTGAGCGCTTTGTGGGGCTCCCTCGTCCGAACCATCAACAGCGACGGTTCGTTCAGGACTATGCCGTCTTCGGGAGTGCCGACGACAGTGTTGGCTGTTCCGAGATCGATACCGAATCCACGCACGTCGGCCTCCGAGCGGATCACCCGCGAGAGTGTTCAGATGCTGGTCAGCGGCATCCGAAGATGTCGAATAAGAGCAAGGTTACCGCTGTCGAATTCGCCTCGGCGCGTTGTTCGCCGGAATAGGTGACATGGACTGTCGCAGAGTGCCCTGCTCGTCGTGGATGACCGGATACGGGAATGCGCAGCTCCGCCTTCGGCGGTAGGCTACTTCTCTTCGGGAGCGACGGGCGGGGGAGCGGGAATCACCGCGGTGGTCAGATCGACGCGCATCCGGTCGCCGTCGGCATCCGTTCGGTAGGGGGCAAGGATCTCGCCGAGTCGCGCCTGGATTTCCGCAAGATCGTCGGTGGTGACGTAGAGCGGAGTGGTTCCGAAACCCAGATAGTGTCGGAGCTGCCGATCGTCGTTCTCGACGAACGTGTCGAAACTCTTGCCGAGTGATCCGAGGAAGGCGAGAAAGGCATTCCGTAGTCCGGCTTCGTCCATGGCGGCGAGCTCGTCGTGTCCGACATGGGCCATACGCTCGCCGAGCGCGAGGGTGCGTTCGATGGTGCCGCGTACGCGGCGTTCGTCGACGACGGTGACGATCTCGGCGTCGATCAGGGCCGCGATGTGCCGATAGAGCGTGGCCTGGGTGACGTCGGGGAGTTCGGCCCGGAGTTGTGCGGTGGTCAGCCGGCGCCCGCCGAGTTGCTGCACGATCCGCAGGCGAACGGGATGCAGCACCACCTCGGCAATCGGTGAGGTCTTTCCCATCGGCACCCTTCCTGCATCATTATCAGTCTGATAATGTTCTCAGTACTACATCGAGCTTACCGTCGACGGGAGACCTGACGTTATGGCGACATCGACCTTTCGAGACAACGCCCTTCATCTCTCCTTCTCCTGGTGGGAGGCGATCATGGTCCGCCGGAGCACGATGGAGGTGCCGTTGTCGGAGATCTCGAGCGTCGAGGTTCTGCCGGGCTGGACGTCCGAAATTCTCGGCATCAGATCGGGATTGGTGATCTCCGGATATCTGAAAGTGGGCACCTTCCGGCATCCGCGCGGCACCCGGCGCCTGGTCGCGATGAAGCGCGGATATCCGGTGCTGCGCATCGGGGTGCGCCGGGCCGGCACCGAGTTCGACGAGCTTCTACTGAGTTCTCCGAATGCGTACGCACTCGCGAACGCCGTGGACCCGGCCGGGGCTCACTGACCACCGACGCTGTCCGGCTCAGCCGGCGGTTTCGGCGAGCAATACCTGTGCTGCCTGCCTGACGCGTCTTCGTTGCCGTCGCTTACGGCCGTAACCAGCGCGGAGTGCTCGGGTTCGAAGCCGAGCCCCGTGGCTCGATCGTGTTGCTCGTCCTCGGACCCCGCACCTTCCCGATGGAGGACCTTGATCACCCCGCGCTCACGTACCCACGGTTCGGCCGCACTGTCGGGCTTCACCCAGGGCGTGGGTCACACCGCGGCCCGCCTCGGTCCGCTGCTGTCTGCCGTCTTCCAAGACCTCACCTCGGGCTACAGCGCGACGTACTTGGTCTCGAGATACTCCTCTATCCCTTCCGTACCGCCCTCACGCCCGAAGCCCGATTCCTTGACCCCGCCGAAAGGTGCTGCGACGTCGGAGATGACGCCTCGGTTGACGCCGACCATCCCGGCGTTCAGCGCCGACGCGACGCGCAGCGCACGGTCGAGATCGCGGGTGTAGAAGTACGCGGCGAGGCCGTACTCGGTGTCGTTCGCCGCAGCGACCGCCTCCTCCTCGGTGTCGAACGTTGTGATGGCGACGACCGGGCCGAAGATCTCTTCCCGCAGCACACGGGCGTCGGCGGGCACCTGGTCGAGGACGGTCGGGGGGTAGAAGGTGCCCGGTCCGTCGGGGACGACGCCGCCGGCGAGGAGACCCGCCCCGCGTGCCACCGCATCGAGAACCAGCTCGTGCACTCGATAGCGCTGTACGGAGGTGATGAGCGGCCCGAGGTCGGTACCGTCATCGAGGCCGTGCCCCATGCGAAGCGCCGTCATCCGCGTGACCAGCGTATCGGTGAACTGCTGCGCCACTTGGGAAGCCACGTAGAAGCGGTTTGCGGCGGTGCACGCTTCGCCACCGTTCCGCATCTTCGCTGCCATGGCACCGTCGACGGCGGCGTCGATGTCGGCGTCGTCGAAGACGAGGAATGGTGCGTTACCACCTAGTTCCATGGAAGTGCGCAGCAGGCGCTCGGCAGACTGGCGGACCAGTAGCTTCCCGACACCGGTGGAGCCGGTGAAGGTGATCTTCCGCAGGCGCGGATCGGTGATCAGAGGTTCGGTCAGCGCGGCAGCGTCCGACGCCGGCAGGATCGACAGCACCCCTTCAGGGAGGCCGGCGTCGGCGAAGACCTGCCCGAGCAGCAGCATCGTCAACGGAGTTTCGGCAGCGGGTTTGACGATGATTGTGCAGCCCGCCGCAAGTGCCGGGCCGATCTTGCGAGTTGCCATAGCCAACGGGAAGTTCCACGGAGTCACCGCGAGGACCGGGCCGACCGGTTCTTTGGTGACGAGGATGCGGCCGTTGCCGCCGGGCGACGTCGTGGTGCGCCCACCGATACGTACGGCCTCCTCGGCGTTCCACCTCAGGAACTCGGCACCGTAGTTCACCTCACCGTGCGCCTCTGCGAGGGTCTTGCCCATTTCCAGGGTGATCGTGCGGGCGAAGTCGTCCGCTCGTTGCTTCACGAGTTCGAATGCGGTGCGGAGGATGTCGCTGCGCACACGAGGCGGTGTGGCCGCCCACGCGGCCTGCGCCTCTGCGGCGAGATCGAGCGCGCGCAGACCGTCCGCCGCAGACGCATCGGCGACCTCGGCGAGCACCTCACCGGTGGCGGGATCCTCGACCGGGAATGTCGCGCCGGTGGACGCGTCGGCGAGGGTGCCGCCGAGCCACAGTCGGGTCGGGGCGCCGAGCGCGGTCACTGCGGTGTTCCCACGAGTGCGCCGGCGACGGCACGCACCGCGTCGGCGAGGACGTCGAGGCCCTCGACGAGCAGTTCGTCGGAGATCACGAGCGGCGGCAGCAGCCGGATGACGTTGCCGTACGTACCGCACGTGAGCACGATGACGCCGTCGGCGAGGGCACGCGCGGCGATCTCCGAGGCGGCCTCGGGATCGGGTTCGCGAGTACCGGGACGAACCAGTTCGACGGCGAGCATCGCCCCGCGGCCACGAACCTCGCCGATGACGTCCATGTCGTCGGCGAGACTACGCAGCTTTTCGGTGGCGATCTGTTCGATGCGTCGGGCCCGACCACACAGGTCGAGTTCTTCCATGCGAGCGAGAGTGGCGAGCGCGGCTGCGCAGGCGACCGGGTTGCCGCCGTAGGTGCCGCCGAGTCCGCCGCCGTGCACCGCGTCGATCAGGTCGGCACGACCCGTGACCGCAGCGAGTGGCATACCGCCCGCGACACCCTTGGCGATCGTCACGAGGTCGGGCACGACGCCCTCGTCGTCACACGCGAACCACCGGCCGGTGCGGGCGAGGCCCGTCTGCACCTCGTCGGCGACGAACACGATGCCGTTGGCTTTGGCCCAGTCGACGAGCGCGGGCAGGAAGTCTTCGGCGGGAACGATGAATCCGCCCTCGCCCTGGATCGGTTCGATCACGATCGCCGCGACATTGTGCGCTCCGATCTGCTTGTCGATCTGCATGATTGCGCGCTGTGCGGCCTGCGGCCCGGAGATCGGAGTGCCGTCGTGGTTGAGGTCGTCACGGAACGGATACGACGCCGCGACGCGGTGAACATCCGATGCGAACGGACCGAAGCCCTCCTTGTACGGCTTGTTCTTCGCCGTCATAGCCATCGTCAGGTTGGTCCGCCCGTGGTAGGCGTGGTCGAAGACGACCACGGTCTTACGGCCTGTGGCGACGCGGGCGATTTTCACCGCATTCTCTACCG
The DNA here is from genome assembly GCF_049311045.1 of Rhodococcus sp. 7Tela_A2. NCBI lineage: Bacteria > Bacillati > Actinomycetota > Actinomycetes > Mycobacteriales > Nocardiaceae > Rhodococcus > Rhodococcus sp. 7Tela_A2. The sequence continues at coordinate 115,945 of NZ_JAXION010000001.1, forward strand.
CCTCGGCGCCGCTGTTGAACAGCACCGTGCGTTTGGCATGGTTGCCGGGCGTGAGTTCGGCGAGTTTCTCCGCGACCGCGATGTACCCCTCATAGGGGGTGACCATGAAGCAGGTGTGTGTGAAGCGCCCCGCCTGTTCCCGAATCGCCGCGACCACGGCCGAGTCGGATGCTCCGACACTCGTGACGGCGATACCGGAACCGAGATCGATGAGTGCGTTTCCGTCGACGTCGAGAATGATGCCGCCGTCGGCGTCAGCGGTGTAGACGGGGACGGACGACATGACTCCGGCACCGACGGCATTGCGGCGTCGTTCGTCCAGCGCCGCCGAGCGGGGGCCGGGCAGTTCGGTGACGAGGCGGCGCTGCTGGGGGATGCGGTATTCGATCTCGGACATCGACGGGCCTTTCGGTGGAGCAGAGAGGGGTGGTCACGCCTTCGGCAGGGCCATGGCGGAGAGCAGTTCGTAGCCGACGTGCGCGGCGGCGATACCCGTGATCTCGGCGTGGTCGTACGACGGCGACACCTCCACGATGTCGGCGCCGACGAGATTCGTTCCGGCGAACGCGCGGAGCATCCGCAGCAGTTCCCGGCTCGTCATGCCGCCGGCTTCGGGGGTGCCGGTGCCCGGGGCATGGGCGGGGTCGAGCACGTCGATGTCTACGGAGACATAGACCGGTCGATCCCCGATACGGGCGAGCACCCGCTCGATCGCCGCTGCGACACCGTCGATTTCGATCTCGGGGGAGGTGACGGCGGAGAAGCCGAGCATTTTGTCGTCGGCGAGGTCCTGGTCGCTGTAGAGCGGGCCTCGCGTACCGACGTGCATGCTGGCTTCGCGGTCGATCAGGCCCTCCTCGGAGGCCCGGCGGAACGGCGTGCCGTGAGTGATCGAGGCGCCGAAGTACGTGTCCCACGTGTCGAGGTGCGCGTCGAAGTGGACGACGGCGACGGGACCGTGGCGACGCGCCACCGAACGCAGCAGCGGTAGCGCGATGGTGTGGTCGCCACCGATGGTGAGCAGGCGCGTGCCGTCACCGGTGAGAGCGTCGGCGCCGCGTTCGATGTCGGTGACGGCCTCGTCGATATTGAACGGATTGCAGGCGATGTCGCCGGCGTCGGCGACCTGCATCTCGTTGAACGGTGAGACGTCCAGCGCCGGGTTGTACGGACGCAGCAGTTTCGACGACGCGCGGACATGGGCGGGGCCGAGGCGTGCGCCCGGCCGGTAACTCACTCCGGTGTCGAAGGGGACGCCGACGATGGCGACGTCGGTGCTGGCGACCTCGTCGAGGCGGGGGAGTCGCGCGAAGGTGCCGGGGCCGTTGTAGCGGGGGATCCGGGAGGCGTCGACGGGTCCGATAGGGCTCATGATCGGGTCCTTTTGTAGGGAAGTGTCAGTCGGCGTAACCGGGCGCGATGCGATCGAGTAGGCGCAGCATCGCTGCCCACGCCAGGTCGGCTCCCGGGTCGATGAAATCGTCACCGGTCTCGGTGCCGGTGAGCTGGCGTGCGCTGCGCTCGCACACGTTCGGAGGGGGCAGGACGAGCGGCCCTGCGGCAGCGGCGGTGACCTGGATCTCACACGCGCGGTTGAGGTAGAACATGCGCAGAAACGCTTGGGCCGGAGTGCTCCCGACGGTGAGCAGTCCGTGGTTGCGGAGGATCAGGACGGGGTGGTCGCCGAGATCGGCGACCAGCCGGGCCTGTTCGTCGAGGCTCAGCGCGACACCCTCGTACTCGTGGTAGCCCACGCGGTTGTAGAACTCCATGGACATCTGGTTGACGGGAAGCAGACCGTCAGGGTTCGCGGCGACTGCGCAGCCTGCCCGGGTGTGGGTGTGCATCACGCAGTGCGCGTCGGATCGCGCGGTGTGCACGGCGCCGTGGATCACGAACCCGGCCGGGTTGACCAGTGTCCCGGTGTCTCCGATCGGTTGTCCCGCCGGATCGACCACCACGAGGTTCGATGCGGTGATCTCCTCGAACAACAGCCCATAGGGGTTGATGAGGAATCGCGGCTCCGGCCCGGGCAGCCGGAGCGAGATGTGGGTGAAGATCAGGTCGGTCATCCCGAAGTGCGCGGCGAGCCGGTAGACGGCGGCAAGTTCGCGTCGCAGGCGCAGCTCTTCCGCGGTGTCGGCGGCGACGGCAGTATCGGTCACAGGTCGAGCACCGCCTTCGAGAGAGGGCGGGATACGCACGGGAAGAAGCATTTTCCTTCCGCACGTTCTTCGTCGAGGAGGATGTTGTCTCGGTGCTCGATCGCACCTGAGAGCACCCCGACTTCGCAGCTACCGCACGTGCCTTCGCGGCAGGACCACATCACGTCGGCGCCGGCACGCTCGAGAGCGTCGAGGACCGATTCGCCTTCCGCGACCTCCAGCACCGGTCCGTCGATACCGAGTTGCACCGAGCATGCGGTACCGGATCGAGCATCGACGGCCGGAGCTTCCGCAGGCAGGGCCGTTGCGGGGGAGAATGATTCGATCCGTAACACCTCAGCGGGGAGCAGCTCGATGAGTTCGGCGAGCATGCGCTCCGGGCCACACGAATACATCAATGCCCCGGGACCGAGATCCGCGCACAGCGTCGGCAGATCGATGCGCTCGCCCTCGGTGGAAGGGTAGAGATGCACGGGTACCCCGGTGGCCGCGAGTCGCTCGACGAATCGCGCCGGGGCTTCACCGGAGTAGGCGTAGTGCACCGACACGGTCGCACCGCGCGCGGCAGTGGCCTCGACCATCGGCAGCAGCGGGGTGATTCCGATGCCCCCGGCGACAAAGACGTAGGCCGCTGCGTCCTCGAGTGGGAAGTGTTGACGGGGACCTTGCACACGCAGGATGTCACCGGGGCGCAACGTCGAGTGCACGTACGCCGAGCCACCGCGAGAATCTGTGGCGGCGCGCACCGCGACCGTCCAGCTGCGCAGGTCTGCCGGATCGCCGCACAGCGAGTACTGGCGAGTAAGCCCCGGTGACAGTTCCATGTCGATATGGGCGCCGGGATCCCAGGCGGTCATCTGTTCACCGGCCGGGTCGGCGACGTCGATCGATAGGATTCCCTCGGCCTCCCAGGTGATTCCGGTGACGCGCACCGATCGGGTGCGCAGCGTGCGGTCGGTCGAGCTCTCGAGCAGCGCGGTCATCGGTACCCTGCTTTCGTTGCGACGCGGTCCTGGAACATCGCTGTGATCTGGTCCCAGTGCGATACGAGGTTCGTGGAGTCGGAGCCGGGGGAGTTCCGCCCGATCTGCAGGCGGTGCAGCATCGGCATGTCCTGCTCGTTGACCTCCCACAACACCTGGGTCAGTTGAGCGCGGGTGTCGGCGAAATCGTCACCGGCAGCGGACGAGTCGACGAACACCGACATGTACTCGACGGTGCGGTCCGGCGCGACGGTGTGGTAGCCGATGACCTGGAACCACTCGGCCTCGAGGAACACCAGCGCATTGGGGAAGATACAGAAGATGTCCTGCCGTTCGAGCCGGTCGGCGGGCACGTCGCCGAGCCACGGCAGTGACTTCGCGGTCTTCTCGGCTTTGCCCGCGGCACCGCGCGGGTAGCTTCCTCCGATGATGTCCGGATGCAGCGCGACATCGTCGACGTCGAGGGACGCGGTCACCGGGCCGACCTGCGGGTGCACGAACGGCAGGTGGTAGAAGTCCAGGAAGTTCTCCACGATGAGCTTCCAGTTGGCGTCGATCTCGAACTTCTTCTCGCCGGCGAGGTGCAGGCGGCTGAAGTCGATATGCGACCAGCGAGCGAGCAGCGGCTCGAGATGAGCAGCGAAGCTGTCGGCGCAAGCCTGAGGATCCGTGTCGGTCGCCGACAGGTCGATGAAGATCATGCCGGCCCACGTGTGGCTCGCCACGAGCAGCAGGCTCAGCCGTTCGGCGGTCTCGGGATCGAGCTTCGACCGACGCTCACGGGTGTAATACGGTGCCGCGGCGAGCGTTCCGTCGAGCTTGAACGACCAGCAGTGGTAGGCGCACTGGATGCGCCCCTGCACGACCATCGGATCCTCGGTCAGTGCCATGCCGCGGTGGCGGCACGAGTTGTGGAACACGCGGATACGGCCGTCCTCTCCGTGTACCAGGAGCAGTGGCTTACCGCCGATGGTCACGGGATGTACAGCGCCGGGTTCTGCAACCCAGTGGGCGTAACCGGCCCACACCCATCCGGACGAGAAAATCCGGTCCTGTTCGAGGGCGAATTCGTCGGCACCCGTGTACGCGCGCGCCGGGACGAGAGAGCGTCCGGTGGGCATCGCGGGCAGCGGACCGTCGATCACGACGTTGCCGGTGGACGTGGTGGTTCGTTCCGGTACCGGAAACTGAAGGGTGCTCATCGGGACGCTCCTCGGGAAGTGATGGTGGTGGTGCGGTCCGTCGCTTCGGCAAACGCGGTGACGGCCCGGTCGCGCAGGGTCAGGGTGTCGGCCCACCGGTCGGACAGCTCAGCACCCACGCGATCGGTGATGGCGTACGGGGTGGTGCCGAGTTCGGTGCAGAACATCACCGGATCGGTGCTGCCGCGGCGGCCGCGGCGCTCGAGAATCGAGGTGAACGCCCGAGTCCACCAGCCGGTGAACAGCTCCTCCCACTCACGGTGCTGGGGGAACCCGAGGGGGATCTGCACCTGGCAACGGGTCGCGACGCGTCCCTGGACGGACTCCGCACGGGCGAACAACGCCTCGATGTGTCCGTCGATCTCGGAGGTCGGCGTCACCGGGATCTCACTGCCGGCTACATAGTGCGACAAGTCGATTGCCAGGTTCACGTCCGGATCCAGATCCTTCAACAGTCTGGTGGTGCGGCGCATATCGTCCGTGAGGGTGTTGCGGTGGGTTTCGAGTTGCATCGCCACGCCCGCCGCCCGGCTGGTGCGATGCCAGCGGTGCACGGTGTCGAGCACAACCGCGTCGTCGGGGTCGAAGACGCAGCCGCACACCACCATCCGGCTCGCGCCGATCGTGTCGGCATAGCGCAGGGCCGCGTCGAGGTCGCTGTCGTCGCGGACGAAGGCGAACACCGCAGCCTGTAGGTCGTGGTCGCGCAGCAGAGGAGCGAGGGTCGCGGCTTCGGGCTTGCCGCGTGCACCGAGGTCGACTGCGACGCCGTCGAAGTGCTCGCCGGCGAGACGGTCGAGTTGTTCGGTCAGGCTCCACGGGGTGCCCTGCCACGGCAGATCCTCCATTGCCCAGAGGGATTGGAACATCTCCAGTCGGATACTCATGCGGTCACCTCGTACAGGTTCGTGACGGCGTGTGCCGGGGTGCCGGTGCGGTACCACTCGACGACGTTGGCCGCCTGCATGCGGACGTACTCGCGGGCCGTTCGGTCCGACAGGTACGCCACGTGCGGGGTCAGGAGGACGTTGGGGTGTTCGGCAAGCCGGTCACCTGGGAGCGGAGGTTCGACGTCGAGCACATCGAGGGCGGCCCCGGCGAGGTGGCCGGAGTCGAGTGCGTCCGCAAGTGCATCGGAATCGACGATGCCGCCGCGGGAGACGTTGATCAGCCACGAGCCGGGTCTCATCGCAGCGATGAGGTCGGCGTCGAACAGCTTCTCGGTGGAGTCGTCGAGTGGCAGGTGGATCGAGACGACGTCGGACTGTGTGATGACGTCGGTGAGCGACGACGCTGTCACTCCCGCCGGCATCCGGCGCCCGGCGTGGTCGTAGCCGAGGATCCGTCCGGTCGAACCGGCGGCCAGTGCGGCCACTTCGCTGCCGATACGCCCCATCCCGACGAGGCCGAGAGTGGTATCCGAGAGTCGCCGCGGGGCGTACCGCGGGCGGTCCAGCCACCCGCGTCGACCGTGCAGTGCGAAGAAGTCGAGCCGGCGCACCGCCGCCAGTGTCAGTGCCCACGTGTGGGTGGCGACCTCGCTGGAAGCGACATCCCCGACCGTGGCCACCCAGACGTCACGGGCGGTGGCCGCATCGATGTCGACGGAGTCGTAACCGCGCGAGAGCATCGACACGATACCCAGGTGAGGGAGCTGCCCGAGCAGGTCGCTGTCGACGGGTGCGTACCCGACGAGGAGCGCGGACGCATCCGCCGCCGCGGCGGCGATCGTGTCGGGGTCGCGGGTGTCGAGCACACGCACCTCGAAGCCTTCGGCCTCGAGCAGTGCGACTCCTTCGGAGGGGTCGAGGTCGTCGAGATCGGTGTAGACCGCGATCGGGGATGCCATGATGCTCCGTTCGGGTCGATCAGTGGATGTGGGACAGGAATGCGCGGGTGCGTTCGTGCTCGGGCGCGGTGAAGAACTGCTCGGGTGGTGCTTGTTCGACGATGACGCCGCTGTCGAACAGAGCGACCTCGTCGGCGACCCGTCGGGCAAACCGTGTTTCATGGGTGACCACGATCATCGTCATGCCCTGTTGCGCAAGGTCTTCCATTACCGAAAGCACCTCGTTGACCAGCTCGGGGTCGAGTGCCGAGGTCGGCTCGTCGAACAACATGACCGACGGGTCGAGGACCAGGGCGCGAGCGATCGCGACGCGCTGTTGCTGCCCGCCGGACAGTTCCGACGGGTAGTGCCGCATGCGCTGGGACATTCCGACCCGGTCGAGCATCTGCTCGGCACGATCGACGGCTTCCGCTTTGGGTACGCCGTGCACTTCGGTCAGTCCGAGGGTGACGTTGTGGAGAACGTCGAGGTGTGCGAAGAGGTTGAACTTTTGGAAGACCATGCCGATGTTGGTGCGTTCGCGAGCAAGTTTCCGTTCGGGAAGCGGCACCGATCGCCCGTCGCGGCCGGTGGCGACCCCGATCTCCTTGCCGTGCAGTAGGATCGATCCACCATCGGCGGGTTCGAGCAACGACATGAGGCGGAGAATGGTGGACTTACCGGAGCCGGACGGTCCGAGTACGGCCTTGACCTGGCCGGGCGAGATGGAGAAGTCCACACCTTTGAGGATTTCGTTGTTCCCGTAGGTCTTGCGCAGTCCGATCGTCTCGAGCAGGGCGGTGCTGGTCATGCGGACACCGTGACCTTCCTTGTTCCGGTCGCGACGGAGTCGACTCCGGACGAGACCCAGCGGTAACGACGCTCGATCAGGGTCTGTACGCCCATGAGTGCCGTGACGATGACGAGGTAGTAGACCAACGCGGCGCTGTAGTACTCCGCGTAGCGGAAGGTGTTCGATACACCGACCTGCGCGGTGGTGAGCAACTCGCGGAGGGAGATGACCGACGCGAGCGAGGTGTACTTGAGCATTGCGATGAACTCGTTGCCTGTCGGCGGCAACGCGACCTTGACGGCTTGGGGCAGGACGACTTTCAGCATCACCTTGTGGGGCGGCATTCCGATCGCACGGGCCGCCTGGCGTTGGCCGTCGTCGACGCTGAGCAGCGCCGAGCGCAGGATCTCTGCCATATAGGCGGCTTCGACGACCGCGAAACCGATGAATGCCGCGAGGAACGGACTGAACCAGTTCTCCCGGAGGGCGGGGAACAATTGCGGGCCGGCATTCCAGATGATGAGCAAAACGAGCAAGGTCGGGATCGCCCGGAAGAACCACACGTACGCTCCGCCGATCGTCCGGGCGATGCGGTTGTTGCTGATACGGAGCAGTGCGACGCCGAAGCCGATCACCGTCGCGAACAGCATCGACGATGCGGCCAGGGCGACGGACAACCAGGCGCCACGGAAGAACGCCGAGGAGGTCAGGGCCGAGAAGAAGATGTCGAGATCGAAGGTCATGGCGTCAACCCGTCGTGATGCGGGCGGGGTCGAGACCGTACTTCAGCGCGATCTCCTCCAGGGTGCCGTTCTCGGCGAGGGTGCGGACACCGTCTGCCACGGGACCGCTCAGTGGAGAACCCTTCTTCGTGTACACGCCGAACTGGGTGTCGGCCGGGAAGATATCCGGGACGGCAACAAGGGCGCCGTTCGATTTGGTGACCATGTCGACGACCGCGACGTCTGTCTCGATGAGGGCATCGGCCTTGCCGTTGGTGACTGCGGCGACGGTCTCCGCCGTCTTCGGGTAAGCCTGGATCTTGATGCCGGGCTTACCCTCGGCCTCGAGTTTGTCGGAGAGCGCTTTTACCGTCAGCTCGTTGCTGCCACCGCCCTGCACGGCGACGGTCTTGCCGGACAGGTCGCCTGGTGCCGTGATGGACGTGTCGCCGCTACGGACGATCAGGCCCGGGCCAGTCTCGAGGAAGGGAGCGGCGTCGGCGACCTCGAGTCGCTCGGGGCTGACGTACAGCGCAGTCCACAGTACGTCGCAGCGACCTGCCTGGAGTCCCGGCATGAGTCCGTCGAACGCGGTGATCTGCCACTTCGTTTCGACTTCCCAGAGATCGGCGAGGGCGCGTGCCCCGTCGGAGGTGAATCCGATCGGCGTGCTCGTGTCGCCTTCGGCGTAGTACTCCATGGGGGGGTACTCGGGGTCCGTGCAGAACGTCACTTCTCCGGCGCGCATCAGACCGGCGGGCGCTGCGCCGCTGGCCTCACTGCCGCCGGACTCGTTTCCGCATCCGGTGACCAGCAGGGCGATGCCGGCTCCGGCTGCTAGCAGGCGAACTTTTCTCATTGATCAATCTCCTGTCGAAGCGCGGATTCTGAGCAGCGAGATCGACATTGGCCTGTGCTCGTTCGGTTACGACAGAACATATGAACTGAGATAGGTTCTTTCCAAGTCGGTATCCGAGCAATCAACGTCACTCGTTGATGTTATGGAAAGATCCGATTTCGAATCGTTCGCAGAACAACGAGAAGGGTGCTGTGATTTGGTGATAAGTAAACTTATGTTGGTCCGTTTTTCGTTTGTAAACTTCCGATGACCAGCCCCGTAACATTTGCCGTGCAAGACCTGGACTCCCGCATCGTCGAAGAACTGCGCCGCGACGGACGCATCGGCCGCAACGAGCTCGCCGCCAAGCTGAATGTGTCGCGTCCGACCGTCTCGAAACGGCTGAATGCGCTGCTCGAGAGCGGCCGGGTGCATGTCGTGGGCATCGTTCATCCGTCCACGATCGGACTGGACGCGCTGGGGCACGTTGCGATCGCGGTGGACCAGCCGGTCCGGCAGGTCGCTGCTCGCATCGCCACTCTTCACGACGTGCCGTACGTGTCGCTGGTCAGCGGCAGATACCCCCTCATCGCCGAGGTGCGCACGGTCGGGGCTGCCCGCCTCGCGTCGTCGCTCGAACGGATCCGGTGCATCGACGGCGTCCGGGAAACGAACACGTTGGTCTATTCCGACCTGATCGTCGATATCGGACGACCCGACAAGGTCGCCGCCACGCGTCTCGATCCCCTCGACGTCCGCCTTCTCGGGGTCCTGCAGGACGACGGGCGGGCGTCGTACTCGGTCCTCGCCGAGGAGGCCGGCACCTCGCCCGGCACAGCGCGGATCCGCGTCAAGCGACTGATCGACGACGGAGTCCTGCGAATCGGCGCACTGACCGGCGCGGGACAGAGCGAGAGCGAAGTCGCGGTGGGTTTCGGAGTCCGCGCGACCGGACGTGCCGCGGATCTGGGTGCACTGATCAGCGAGATGCCCGGGGTGCGGTTTCTGGCCGCCACCATCGGCAGGTACGACCTTCTCGGTACGGTGCACGCCACCAGACTCGAGGACGTGGTGCCGTCTCTCGATGCTGTGCGCGCGCTCCGGTCCGTCCTCGAGGTGGACAGCTGGGTCCACCTCAACACCGTCAAGGAGCGCTACAACAACATGCCGGCGCTGTCGACCATCAGAGGGGAACAGTCATGACCACTTCCTTCGAACTCCCGCACGCAGCGATCCCGGTGCGGGGCCGTACGACCGCCCACTGTGCCGAATCCGCGGCTGCGGTGACCGCGCTGCTCCTCGCCGGCGTCGTGACCGGCGGAACCGTGATGGTGCGCGAGTCCTTACCTCTCGACGACGACGCCGCCCGGGCGCTCCGCGCGGCAGTCGCCTCGACCGGGGCATACGTGGTGGCCTCGGCTGACGGGTTGACCGCGACCACGCGTGCCACTGCGGGTGAACTCCCGCCGTTCCGGTGCACCGTTCCGGCGGACGTGCTTCCGCTCTATGCAGTGGCGGCGGCCCGGGCGGCCGACGACTGCGTCCTGTCGTGCACAGATTCCGCTGCCACGGAATGGCTTCCGGTCCTGCGGCAGATCGGGATCACTGCCCGCGGCGCCGGTACTGCGATCGTGGTGTCGCCGGGGATTCAGGAGACCGCCGGTGTCGTCGCGCACGGCGGCGACGTGCGTGTCGTACTGACGGCGCTGCTCGCCGCGCTGATTCGTCCCGGAACCCGGATCGTCGACACCGCCCCGCTCGACGCAGCATTACCCGGATTTCTCGACTGCTGGAACCGCCTGCTGGCGGCGGACGAGTACTTGTTGCCGGGCAGTGCCCTCGTGCCGTCCGACTACACGGCGCCGACTGTGCGCACGGATGCTCCCGAGCCGACCAGCTGAGATCTCGGCAGATGCACGGCCACAATCAGCCATGACGAGGATGTGAAGTCCGGAATCCTGCGTACAGTGCGGGCTATCGAGGTGTGACGACTCCTCTCCACCAGTAACGCCGACCGAACCCACCTGAAAGAGGCGCTCCGTTGTGCGTGTCGCCGCCCCGAGTCCGTGTCGTCGTCGGGAGACTTCTCATATGGGCAGGACCGAAACGACGACACTGTGGATGATCGAGGATCTCGAACCGTGGCCGGACGAGCCGGGCGTCGGCCAGGTGTGTGCACCCGCCACCCGATGGATCACACCCGACATGGTGAATCTCCCCGTCGAACTGGTGTGCTCGATCTCGGCACGGGTGGAGGAGATCGAAACCGATGCGGGTGTCGAGCGCAGGGCCCATCTCGGTCACGGATTCTCCACGATGCTTCCCCCCGGTCTCGACCTCACCGGTGACACGACGTTGACCGGTTGCCTGATCTGGGACCGATACCTGTGGATGGATTACCGTGCCCAACCCGCAGGCCGTGCCCTGGTCACCGACCGTCGTCCGGTGATCCAGCGGGCAGTAAGGACTCCGACCGAATATGTGAGCTGGCACAGCGTCGAATACCAGGGGCCGAGGACTGTGCACCGAGATGGCCCGATTCCCGACGACTACTCCGTCGTTGCGTACGGGCTGGGGTGACGCTGCAAGGACAGGCCTGAGCGGAGCCACGCTCCCGAGTCGGCGCGGGTCAACCGGCGGCAGCCGCCCAAGCGGTTGAAGCACCACCTGAGCCCGCCGACTACAGAACCACCTCGGTGCCGTATTCGTCGCTGCCGCTGCCATATTCACCGGACAGCAGTTGGTGTGGGCGGTGTGGGGGAGCGCGGTATTTTCGGACCTGACGACCGCGCAACGAGTATGCCTCGTCGTAGGAGCGTCGGCCGCTGCCGCAGGTGCCGCGGCTGCGACGGGTCTGCTCAGGGGAAAGCGGCTTACGCCGGCTCGTCTCGTGCTGCTCTGGCTGGGCACCGCACTAACCTTCACCAGCGCATTGAAGGACACGGTGACGTACCTCGCCCTCGACACCGAAGCCTTGGGAGGGTCGGCACGCGACCCCGGTAACGCCGCACTCACCCTGCTCGTCCTCCTGGGCTCCTTGGCGGGTGCCATCGGAGTGGCGATGCGACTCGCCGAAGAATTCGCGGGCAGTGAACTCACGAGGAACGCGCCGGTGTCGCTGCCTCTTGCGTAACGGGCACCTGTGCGGCTTAACTTCGTGGACCGTCGTCCGGGGGAAGGCCACTCGATGAAGTTCAGCCGGTATGCAGGGGCACTGGTCGCTGCGGTGATGATGACGGCGACGGCACCCGTCGCCTATGCCGGGCCCTTCGCTTTCCCGGACCTGGTCGGTCCGTACCCGTCCGATCTCCCCGCGCGCGTCAACTACATCTCCGTGCTGGACGGATTCACCGAGCTTCGCGAGAGTCGTCCCGACGTGGTGCAGCAGAACCTCGACACCGCCGTTGCGATCAACAATGCGGCGTCGCCCGTAGAGCAGCAGCGCGCGTTGTTCGACAGTCACTACGACCGGCTGTTGTCGTTGTCGGACGGGTTGGGCCACCGCCTGGGCGAGGTGTTCCGCGTCGCGCTCGACGAGGGGCGTCTACCGAAGACCGAGACTTTGCTCGGAGGAGACCTGGCCCGGGCCGGCGGCATCGCCAACTCGACGCTCGTGGAAAAGCAGCATTGGAACAACCCGCGACCGTTCGAGGCGGCGCCCGAGCGGATCCACTACTACTTCGGCGACGGAACCGGCGGCGCTGCCGACCCCTATGCGGAAGTGTTCGGTACCAGTTCGTACCCTTCGGGCCATACGGCGCAGGCGTATTGGAAGGGAATCCTGCTGGCGGACATGCTTCCCGAGCTTGCTCCGCAAATCCTCGCTCGGGCATCCGAGGTGGGGCACAGCCGAATCGTGCTTGGCGTGCACTACCCGCTCGACGTCATGGGCGCGCGCATCATGGGTCAGGCTGCGGCCGCTGACCGGTTGAACGACCCGGCGTTCGTCCGCCTCGTCGACGAAGCGAAAGACGAACTCCGGTCGGAACTCGAGCGGTCGGTGGGCGCGCCGCTGGCGGACTACATCGAGTCCGACGTCCGGTATCGCTCACTCGATGCGGCGCGCGGCGAATACCGGGAACGGATGACCTACGGGTTCGAGCCGGTCGATCCGGCGATGGTGAACGACATTCCCGCGGACGCCGCGGTGTTGTTGCGGAGCGTCGCGCCCCACCTCACGGACGAGGAGCGCCTCGGCGTGCTCCGGGATACCGCGTTGCCTGCGGGGTACCCCCTCGATTGCGCCGGCCCCGCCGGCGGGTGGCTACGCATCGATCTCGCTGCCGCGTACGCGAGCGTGCTGGACGTTTCGCAAGCTGGAACGTGAAGCCCGGCCGCCGTGCCTTCCGGATCAGGGTCCGGCGGAGCCCACCCGTTGGGCACTTCATGGGAGGGGCTCCGCCGTAACGGTCAGGTGATGTCGTCAAACGCTGCGATGATGTGTGCGGTCGGATTGCTCCCGCTCGCGAACTGTTGGACGACGATGCCCTTGGTGCCGCCCCGGAACATGGACCCTTGGCGGCCGATCTTCACCCGGCCATCGGACATGCGCACCACCTTCAGTCCGTCGGGCCATTCGGTGGTCTGGTTACCGGCACGATTGATGTAAGTGCGTGGCAACCCGAACGCGAATTCCGTCATCCTGAGTGCTAACCCGCGATCGCGTAGTTGAATCCGCCGTAGCTGTCGTGGCTCTCGTCCCTTGCGACCAGGGTGTACTGCGGCGGAGCTCCGGTGCTGCCCGAGAACAGGGGGTATGAGACCGAGTAGATCGCGGCATAGACGTATGAGGAGTTGTCGTTGCTGATCGAAGACCAGACATACGAATCCGGCTCGATGCTGACCTCGACAGCTCCGCAAAAGGCATTTCCGTCAACGCTGTTCAGGCTGACGATCTTTTCGACCTTGCCGTAGCGGTCGTAGTAGGCGATCTCGTTGCCGTGCTGGTTGGCGCTGCAGAACACGTACTTGACCCCACTGCCCGAGATGGTCACGGCCTGAGCGGCCGGTGCGGTGAGTACTGCTGCGCCCGTCGCAAGCGTGGCAACAGCAGCAAGCGTACTGATCAACTTTTTCATGATTCCAGATCCTTAGGTGCGTGGCCTCGTGTATCGAAGCAATTGCCCGTCAAGCCCTGCGTCGGGGACGTGAGACGAGGGTCAGGGTGTTGCAAGGTGCATTCTCGTCAGCGGAGAACGCGTCCCGTGCGGTCGGACTGTACAGTGCCCCAAGCGATGTCATCCGCTTGGACGACATCGGTCACGCTGGCTCGCGATCGGTTCGTTTCTGCCGCGGGCGTTTCTCGAGCGACCGCACAGTGCGGCACGGGAACTCCTATTCCGGCGTCTACCGACAACGAGAAGAGCTCGCGCCTCGACGCTGGGTTCGACGGCGTGGGTACTTGCTCGGACTGGACGGCACGCGGCTGTAGAAGCCGGTTCGGCGGGTTCGAGAAACCTGCAGTCCATAGGTCGCATTCGGCCGGATGTCGCGCTGTAGGGGCGGGGGCTCGCAGGCGTATGTAGCTCGCGCGTCGCTGCGGGAATGTCGTACGGGTCTCCAGGTGCTGTGCCGAGTACGATTTGGTGGTTCGGACCTCGCGCGCCGGGGTCGAGGCCAGCACTGCCGTGGGACGGCAGAAGGAGTGCTCCATGAGCGACCCGACACCCCAGTCCGTCACTCCCGAGTGGTTGCACGAGCACCTCGACGACGAAGACCTCGTGATCGTCGACGCCACGACACACCTGAGCATGCCGCCGGACGGGTCGGTGCACATCGAGCCCGGTCTCGACACGTACGCCGAGGCGCACATCCCGGGGGCGGTCTACGCCGACCTGTTCACCGACTTTTCCGACCATCAAGCGCCGCAACCGTTTACCGCTGTGTCGTCGGACCGGTTCGCGATCGCGGCGGGTGCGGTGGGTATCGGAAACGGACGACGGGTGGTGATCTACGACCAGTCGAGCGGAATCTGGGCCGCCCGATTGTGGTGGCAGTTGCGACTCGAAGGATTCGACGACGCGGCAGTCCTCGACGGCGGCCTCCCCGCGTGGCGTGCCGCGGGGTATCCCGTTTCGGAAGAGCAGGTGATTCCGCACGCCGCGACCTTTACGGCGCATCGTCGTCCGGACTTGCTGACGTCGACGCAGGACGTTCTGGGCGCTCTCGACGACCCCCACACCCTCATCATCAACGCTCTCGACCCGGCGACCTACCGAGGTGAAAGCCCGTCGTATCCGCGTCGCGGGCACATCCCGGGCAGCATCAACATCCCCTTCGGCGACCTCGTGGACCCGTCCACCGGCCGCCTCAAGCCGGCAGCCGAACTGAGGGAGATCTTCGAGAAGGCGGGTGCGCTGGACCCGGACGTGCGACCGGTGACGTACTGCGGTGGCGGTATCGCCGCGTCGGGCGTCGCCCACGCACTTGCCGTGGCTGGTCGCACCGACGCCGCGGTCTACGACGGTTCGCTCAACGCCTGGACCGCCGACGAGTCACTTCCGCTCGTCGAGGGACCCGACACTCGTTGACCCACTGAGTTATTCGTCTCCTGCGTCGACGGAGCATCGAGGACGGCAAGGATCGTCGTGGTGATGCGTTCGGATGCGTCGTGGGGGTCGAGGCGTGCTATCGAGATCTCGGTGGCGGCGCCGTGCAGGATCTGGTGGATCACGGTGACGAGCCACGACGTCGGCATATCAGTTCGGAACACGCCTTCGCTTCGTCCGCGTTCGATGAGCGCCTCGACGCGCGCAGCCGGGTCGGTGTGCAGTTCCTGCATTCTCCCGGGCGGTAACTCGTCTTCGGCGGCGGCGATGATCGAAGCGGCCTGACTGGTCAGGAGCCAACTGCTTTCGATCAGGCGGCTCAGCGCATCGCGCGGGTTGCCGGATAGATCGACGGCACCGAGGGCACGTTCGCCCTGTTCGAGGACACGCACGACCACAGCTTCGAGTAATTCCGCGCGTGACGCGAAGTGGCCGTACAGGGTGACGCGGCCGAGACCTGCTCTTTTGGCGATATCGGCCATCGACGCGGTGGGCCGTTCGGTGAGGCAGGCGATGGCGGCGTCGAGGATGCGCTCCACGTTGCGGACGGCGTCGGCTCGTTTCGTCGCGCGAGGTGTCGGTGCTGTCATCATTCCTCTTCCCATACACGGCTGTACGAGTTACGGTAGCAGGGTCCTAAAGTAGACAGCACTGTTCGACTTATGTGAGGCCCAGGGGGAAGGCGCCTCGACGATCGGAGTTCGCGATGCTCGACAGGACGGAACCCACACAACAGCTGCCCACGGCAGCTTCGTCGGACAATGCTCCCGAGGCAGGACGGATTGCGCGCTGGTTCGACAGACTGCCGGGACCTGTGCGGTGGACTCTGCGCCGTTGGCCCGCCCTGCTCGCCCTCGCCCTGGTCGGACCCGACGTGGTGGCGGCAGCGCTCGGAGAGAAGGGCGGTTCGGCCCAGTTCCTGGGCGAGGCGCTGCCGATGCTCGCGCTGATCTATCTGATCATGGCCAAGATCGGCAACCGGAAGATCACGTGGCCGGTCGTGGTGCTGGTGGCGGGGACGGTCGCGGTCACCGAGGTGACCGGGATTATGGCGCCGTCCACCCTTCTCGTCGGTGCCTCCCTCGTCCTGCTGGTGTGGGTGATGTCCACAGGGGAAATCGATTCGACGCCGAACATGCGCCTTCAAGCGGTCGGAATCGTGTTTTTCTGCGGTGTGGCGCTCGCCGGTCTCGCCGTCGATCCGACCATCGGGGTGTACGTGATCGCGGCCGGCTGGTTCCTGCACGGGATGTGGGACTTCGTGCATATCTGGCGGGACCGGGTGGTCTCGAAGACCTTCGCCGAATGGTGCGGAGTGCTCGACGTCCTGATCGCCGCCCAGCTGGTTCTGATGTGACGCAATTTGGGTGGGGGGGTGGGCCCCCGCCCGGGGCGCAGGCCCCCCCCGGGGTGGGCCGGGGGCCCGCAGGTGGGGG